>JAFUAR010000007.1 GCA_017460585.1 Clostridia bacterium | reverse complement strand
TCCGGCGCAGATGATTTCGCGCGTGTCCTCAGCTTCATTTCCTCGGCGGCTCTTCATGGCGTCTCTTCTTTTGATGCCATTGTTGCGGCCTTCCGGGGTAATGCTGTTGGAGTCTTATTCGGGGTGGACTGAACAGTTACTTTAAAAGTATTATTCGGTCTCACCATTACTTTTAATTGATTGATTCCCGTTTGTGTATAGCTATTAAAGATATTCCGTTTATCATTATCATATAATGTATATTGTCTCCCCGTCGCTACATTATCCCCGCGCCATGCACCAGAATCCTTGATTTCTACATCATTCAAGAGAACACTATCCAATGAATACCCACTTTTCACAACAAAAAACATATTATCAATTATAGGTAAATTGTTTATATATATTATTTCACTACCTGCCTTGTTGTTGGTTGCTCTCCAAGAAACTCCATCCTCTAAATTTGCTGTTCCAATTACATAATTACTAGAATCAGAATAAATTGCCAAAAAAACAGTGTCTTCTGTAATGGGATCGACTAATCCTAAAGATGGATTTGTCGCAACTATTTTATTAGTATTGACATTAAACCATGCAACAAAATATTTGGGAGTATCTCCCCCTGTGGTATTATTAGCATATGCACCGCTTGGAATAAGTCCCTCATAAACAAGCTCTGTATCTTCTCCTCCCACACCACGAGCATCGCTATATTCCTTTCCATTTATTCGAACTCTTCCTTGCTGCACTTTGTAAGTTACGGTATATTGCATAGCTTCTCTAAATTTCGCTATTAATACAGTATCATCCACATTAAACTTATCAGCCTTTAAATCATCAGAGGTAAGTGTCTCTAATTCAGAAAATAACTCTTCCCCGATGTACCAACCCGCAAAGATATATCCAGAATTTGCTGATGCCGTTACCCCTACAGCCGTGTATGAAGCTGTAGTAGCATAATCTTCTGTCAAATTGACAGAGCCTCCACTCTCTGCTTCATAAGATAGTTTCCAGCTTCCTATTGGCTTAAAGAATGCCTTTAATTCACTGTTTTCAGTATATGCTAATTCCCTTGCAGTGAAGTTATAAGGAAGATTGACCCTCTCTCCATTAACTTCCCAATGCGAGAACTCAAAACCCTCATTTGCCTTTGCGGATATAGAATTGCTTAAATAACCTTTTGCATCGGTATAATATGAATTGCCAGTCCAATCATAGTCTACTCCATTATCCCTACGATTAATTGTTCCCCATTCATGATTATTAACCTGATATGTCACTTGATAAGGTTGCATAAAATGCGCAGTGACAACGGAAGCAGAAGTAACAATGGATGGATTAAATATATTTTCATTATAGTTATTACCTTCATATTCCCAATAATCAAATAAAAAACCACTATTGGGTTTCGCTCCGGCACCTATAGTATCGGTTGAATAATTATAATAAATATCGCCGATTTGGTTTGCCCCTGTGATAATACCATTCCCATCAGTTTGATAATATATGAATTCTGCATCTGTTGGCTTAAAAACAGCCGTAAGCGTTGTATTATGTGAAAAACCCCATTTGACATTTTTAGTCCATAAGGTGTTAGCATAAATTGTCTCATTGAACTGATCTTGTGTAAAATCAGCCGAATCATTATTCACAATATATGCAACAAATTCCTGATTTGGGGAAGGATATGATTTCCAAGTATTTGCAGTAATTATATAATCAGCATTAGTATTCAATGGCTTCATCCCAGATGAGCCACCTTTCAATGAAGTTCCATCATTTATCTTAAGAGAATCTGTACCGATTTGCCCCGATCCAATATATTTTACTGTCACTGAAGTATTCGCATTTACTGCATCCGTCACCTTTACCGTCCACTCATCCCCATTCACCATCTTCACGGTCAAGGTTTCGGTGCTGGTAAACGGCTTTAAGGATATCAGCGCCCAATCTCCCGCAGACACACTGCCGGCGTTGATCTGGGCAATTTCCTCTTCGGTGAGCTCCGCGCTGTATTCGCACGCCAATCCGAGGGCGTCCTTGATCGCCCCCACGGTCGTATCTTCTTCGGCTTTGCTCACGCTGACCAGCTCCGGATTGCTAAAGGTTACACTTTGCACCTCGGCGACAAAATCCGCGCCATTGGCAAAGAATCCCGCATTTTCAGAGCTGTTGTCCAAATCATCCTCGGTGGCGTTGATCTGCGCGGCTTGCTGGTTGACGTCACGGAGCACGCCTATGATCTCCACAAACTTCGACAGCGCAATGCCTTCTCCACCGCGGATGTGGTGCGTATACTCCACGCCGTCCACCTCGTAGTGGAAGTCCACCGTATAGGTCAACACGAACTGGCTGAAATTCGGGGTGACAAAGCTAAAGCCCCGAACCGCGCCATTTTCCTCGTTCAGCGTCAGATCGTCGATCTGGCTGATTCGCTTGCCGTTCTCGTCCTCATGAATGTGGTAGAGGGCGAACGCGTTTCCCCGAATTGCACGCGGCAGCGTTACGGAAACCCTGAACCCCTGCGCGTATTCCGCTTCGTCCACATGGTCGAGTTCAATGTCAAACGCCTGATACTCCATTTGGGAAACGGTATTGACGGGATTCGCGTCGGCGAGCGCGGAAGCCTTCTTAATGCCTTTCTTCGCCATGGAACCATTGACCTGCTGCGCGGCGAGCCATGCCTCCACATCCGCCCATGCGGCGCTGCGCTCCGCGCCGCCGAGCATGGACGCCTTGCCTTCGGCTTCGATCGGCAAATCCACGGAAGCATCCGCGGCGGATATTTCGGCAATGCCCAGCGACAGCACCTTTAGCCCCTCGCTCTGCGCCTCCGGCAGCACGCAATCGCGCAATTCAATTGCGTAGATCGCATCGCCCGTGGATACGCTGAGCGCGGTTTCGGCAAAGCTCATCAAAGGGTTCACGAAATAGTCCCCGTCTTCCAAAGTCAAAGCGAGGTACTCCGGTTGATATTCAATATGCCATTGTGCGGGAATCGATTCGGCGGGAACAGCGGGTGCCGCAGATTCGCCTTCCGCAAGATCATCCAGCTTGGGCGCGGGTTCTTCCGCATTTTCGACTACCTCAATGGGGTCGTCCACAGGATTCGCCTGCGCCATCCAAGCCCGCAAGGAATACGGTGCGGCGGAATCGGCGAGGGAAATCGAAGCCTGATAAAGCGGAATCTCCACAATATCTGCTTCCGGTGCAACGGCTTCGGGAAGTTCATCCGCCGACTGGGTGGGTTCGCTGCTCTCCGTGGGAATATCCTCGCCGCCTATGGCGAGTTCATTCTCATAGTCCGATTCAGTGATCGGCTCGAGCTCGAGGGTTTCCTCCTGTTCAGCGATCAGTTCTGCTGGCGCTTCTGTTTCTGGCTCCGGCGTCGGTTCGTCGGTTTCTTCCTCGGCGGGGATATTCGTCGGTTCTGCTGTTTGCTCAGGTTCGGCGATTTCTTCTAGCTCGACGATTGATTCGATAGGTTCTTCTGCCTCTATCTCCTGCGTCGGTTCCTCGATCTCTTCCTCAGCAGGGGTATTCGTCGGTTCCGCCGTCTGCTCCGGTTCCTCGGTTTCTTCTAGCTCGACGATTGATTCGACAGACTCTTCTTCCTCTACCTCCTGCGTCGGTTCCTCGGTTTCTTCCTCGACAGGGGTATTCGTCGGCTCCGCTGTCTGCTCCGGTTCGGCGGTTGCTTCTGACTCCGAATCCTGCGTCTGTTCCTCGATCTCTTCGTCAGCAGGGACATTTATCGGCTCCGCTGTCTGCTCCGGTTCGGCGTTCTCTTCTGGCTCGACGATTGATTCGACTGGTTCTTCTTCCTCTGTCTCCTGCGTCGGTTCCTCGATCTCTTTCTCAGCAGGGGCATTCGTCAGTTCCACCGTCTGTACCGGTTCGGCGGTTTCTTCCGCTTCGACGATTGCTTCGACAGGTTCTTCTACCTCCTGCGTCGGCTCCTCGCTTTCTTCCTCAGCAGGGGCATTCGTCAGTTCCGCCACCTGCTCCGGTTCAGCAGTCGGATCGATCTCGATGGTTCCCTCCGATTCGATGGACAACTCCCCATCTTCTCCATCGGGCATATCCGTGCTTTCCGCAATTTGCTCCGGCTCGGCAATCAGCGCGATGGTTTCCTCCGGCTCGAGAATCTCTTCCGGCTCGAGAATCTCTTCCGGCGCGGCGGTCTCTACCGCCGCATCCTTCGGCGCTTCGCTTTCCGCAACCTCCGGCGTAGTTGTGGGCTCCGCTTCCTCCTCCGGCTCCGCAATGGAAGCCTCCGCCTCTTCCTCAGACGGCTCAAACACAGCATCCACAGAATTTTCTTCCATCGCCGCAGGGGCAATACCGGATTCAGTCCACCCCCCCAGCTTCAATTCCGGCGCGGATTCCGTAGGCTCTGTCGATGCATCTCCATTCCCGCCCGATGGCAATTCGTTCGCCTCATGCGGTTCGGAAGTTGGTTCCACGGTCGGCGCGAGGGCTGTTTCCTCTGGTTCAGCGATCTGCTCGCTCTCTTCTGTTTTCTCGTGGTCGACCGCTTCTTCTGCTTCCGTAATCGGCTCCGGCGTCGGTTCGGGAATCACCGCATCCACCAGCTTGATCACGACTATGCCGATATCCGTCATCAGCACAATTTGCACGTCCGCAAAGTTTTCCGCGGCGGTGATGGCAAAATCGTCCTTTTCCTGCTCGATTTCAATCATTCCCTTGGGATGATCGTCATCCACGACTTGGGCGACTTTTTCCACATTCCCTTCGATTTTCAGCTTTTTCAGTATCGCGCTCAAGTATACGGGATTTTCACTGCCAAAGGTAAACTTATATTCTTTGCTTTCCTCTTCCGCATTGATCGCTTCGGGCGCTTCGGTCGGCGTCTCCTGCCGCGCTTCCGCTGCTTTAGGCGCTTCATCGGGTTCACTCTCGGCATAGAGAACGGGCGCTGCCGCTTCCTCGATCGCTTCTTCGGTGATTTCCTCATCCGAATCGTCCAATTCGGGCTCTATGATCTCCGGTCGCGTCTGGTAGCAGGCGTCGGTATGCACGTGAAGCTCGCAGGTCAACGCGCCGTCCTCATCGTAACAGTTCTCATCGTGCTTATGATCGTATTCGTAGCCGCACGTGGGAATTCGTTCGAGCGTATCCGCCATGAACTTCATTTGATTCATTGTGGTCAGCAGCACAATCACGCACAAAAACGCAATGGCGCGCTTGACCGCTCGCCTGTTTTGCGCCCTCTGAATGACCAAATCCGCCGCTGTTTTCATATTTGTATAACGCTCTTTCACGGTTCGTATTTCCTCTCCATTGCAGTCGCGTTTTTTGAAATGTCTTTTCTTTAATCAATTGCTTACAAATATCCATATTCATCTTATCATGGCAATAATCTTTTGTCTATGGGAAACATATAATTATATCGTTATTTTTGGCTAGATAGAGATAAAAATAATGGCAATTGAAAACTGTAAGTAAAAAATGCTATACTATTGACAGGCTTATGACAATCCCAATCCGATTCTAGGAGAAAGCGATATGAAAAAACGACTGTGCAGGTTTGCTTCCATAATTCTCACCGTACTCATTCTGCAATATGCTGCCGACGCCGAAGCTGCGCGTTTTGTTCACGGCAGCGCCGATACGCCGCGGGGCAGAACGCTCGTGTTTTCCATATTCGCCAGCGACCCAAACTATTCGTGGAATATGGCGCGCGATTCGGATCAAAAACGCATGGAGAATATTCGCGCATATCTCAACGTAATGGAAGCCTATGTGGAACGGGTCGCGCGGGAGTACGGCGCGGATTGCGACCTCGTGACTGATTTTATACAAGAGCCCGCACTTCGATACTTTGCGTATTTTGATACCGACATGGAGGGTTCGGAGGGACAGGACGAGGCGGTCTGGGGGTATATCGACGCGCAAATTTCGGTCAACGACATGATGCAAACCATGAACGCCGACCACTGCGTATTCTTCGTATTGATGAATACGGACGATTCGACCGAAGCGATTACCTGCACGCGCAACTGGTATGCGGATATGCCCTACCCCTACGAACTCGTTTACCTGTACTATATCGATTCCGGTGTGGTGAACTGTCCCGCCGTATACGCCCACGAGCTCTTTCACGCCTTTGGCGCGCCGGATTATTATATGCCCGACGCGGAATACGGCATGGACGATTCCTTTGTGGAATATATCACCCAAAATGAGCCGCACGACATCATGTTCAACTGCTCCGATCCGGAAACGGGAGAATAACTCTATGATCGAATCGAAAACCCTTCGGGAGCGTTGACGGCGTACTATATCGGCTTGACCGATGAGTGCCCCATGCAGGAGAAACTCGGTTTGGAAAAGAGCCAGCATACGCCTTAACACGGCGCAGCATACCTTTCGCGATATCATGCTCCCAAGCCCGCAAGCGGGCAGAAAGGAGCAAGGATATGACGAACGAAGCGATAGACCGACTCATGGACGAAGCCATTTCCGCGTCGCTGCCTTTGGCGCGCGCCGTGGAAAACGCGATTGCGGAAGAAGCATTCTCCGCGCTTTCCGATTTTGCCACAACGCTGAATGCCCCAATGGAAGGAGCGGACCATTATTTCACCGCGCAAACCGCCGCAGCGGCTATGCGCACAACGCTCGATCGCTACGCGAACGAATTTGTAAAAGCCGATTGGAGTGCGATCGCACAGAAATCGTTCAACGCCGCGCTAGGGCACACGCTAAACGAAATTGGTTCGCTGCGACTACGCCGGTCGGAATTTACGCCCGATCCGGCGCGTTTGGATGTTTTCACGGAAAGCATGAACGATTGGAGCGAGAGACCGGTATGCCTGTATATGAACGGGCGCATGGTGGGCAAGGCGATGGATCAGGACCTAACGCGCGCGGGCAGCCGACTGAACCGCCGCATCCGCATGGGAATCGGCGAATCTTAAACGCGAGCGGCTAATGCTGTAAAAGATTTGCTGATACACAAACAAGGAACTCGTCGTATTTCGGCGAGTTCCTTGCAGTTGTTGGCTTTGTCAGCGGTCTGAGCCCCGAAATGTTTCATTTGGGGACTCAATGAAGGCTTATGCCTCGGAAAATTCGTCCTTGCCAGCGCCGCAGAGGGGGCAGGCAAAATCTTCGGGCAGGTCTTCAAACTTCGTGCCGGGCGCGATGCCGTTATCCGGATCGCCGAGCTCCTCGTCGTATTCCCAGCCGCACAGATTGCATACGTACTTCATGAATGCTTCCTCCTTTATTGCTGCCGCCCGAAATTCGGGCAATACGCGATAGTGCCCCGCGGGCTTCTCGCTTTCGAAGGTAGTATAGCATATTTTTCGCCATTGGCAATGGGTGCAGCTTGGAGGAAATTCCGGAGCCATTGCGCCATTGCTACTGTTCCGCCTACGGCTCCACAGTAGGTGGACGGGGGACACGTCCCCCGCCACTGCCACCCCCCCTCAGGTTTTGCTGAAATCGCTGCGCGATTTCCGGGCGCAAAACCTGCAAGGAAGCGGACACTTGGTCCGCGTCCTCGCGGCGTACACGCCGCCGCTGCGGATTGAAAGTCGGGGGTTGCGACCCCCGACACCCCCATGGGTGAATAGTAACCTTCGTTTGGAGGAAAGTGTGATGGATATATTGAAATGCGAACACATTACCAAGCTTTATGGGCGCGGCGAGGGGCAAATTTACGCGCTCAACGATATATCGCTCTCCATAGAGCAGGGCTCCTTTACGGCAATTACGGGTCCCAGCGGTTCGGGCAAGTCTACGCTGCTCAATATGCTCTCCGGATTGGACCGACCCACAAAGGGGGATATCTGGTTTCAAGAGGGGAAGCTTTCCGGCTACAATGACAACCAGCTTTCCGTGCTGCGGCGCAGGAGATTCGGCTTTGTGTTTCAGAATTACAATTTGGTAAAAGAGCTGACGGGGTGGGAAAATGTGCTTCTGCCGGTGATGTTGGATGGTCGCAAGCCGGACGAAGCCTATTTGAAGCGCATGGTTGAGGCGCTGGGTATTGGCAACCGCATGGATCATTTGCCCGGCGCGATGTCGGGCGGACAGCAGCAGCGCGTGAGCATTGCCCGCGCGTTGGCGAACAAGCCGGCGATATTGTTTGCCGACGAGCCGACCGGCAACTTGGACGGCAAGTCGGGCAGAGAGGTACTCTCGCTGCTGCGCAGCCTGAGTCGTGAACTGGGCATTACGCTTATTTTGGTGACGCACGATCTAAACGTCGCCGAGCAGGCGGAACGCGTGCTGCAGCTGGAGGACGGCAGAATCGCTATGGATCGAGGGGTGAAGAGCGCATGAAGCGGTTGACGATTCAGCGCATTGCAGGGGCGAGCTTGCGCGGCAATCGCAGGGCGTATATG
>JAFUAR010000074.1 GCA_017460585.1 Clostridia bacterium | reverse complement strand
GGGCAGCCACATCATGAGAATGAAGCCGCAGCAAAGCCCCGTCCACACGCGCACAATGCCCGCTTCGCGCCTGAGCAGCCCATCCATGGTGAAAACGCCACACAACAAAAACGCCAGCAAAACCAGCATACCGCCCATAATATCCTCCAAAGCCCATGCCCTATGCGCCACGATTGCGGGCGCAAAAGGCGTACAGCGAAGTATTTCTTATGATTATACCACCCTATTGGAAAGATGTATGCAGAACCCTTGGGCACAAATATGACTTTATATTGATGATTATTTCAAAAATAATACGATAATGTGCTGAAATGAAATTGCTTATTGTATTTCTGCGCCTTTTGAGGTACAATATATTTATCTGTGAATGGATGTTGAACTGGGGGAATGCGTATGAAGACCCGTATACTTTCGCTAATGGTCGCGGTGCTCGCTTTGCTTTGCTTTGCCCTAACGGCGTACGCGGAGCAGATGATTTCCACCACGCTGGTCATGCGGGTTTCCAGAATGACGCAATCCGCCGTGGTCAACGCCGGAGAGGACCTCTCCATGGAGGTCAATATTGACGGCGCGGAACCCGCCTCGTACCAGTGGTACTTCGAGGACGCGCCCATTGAAGGCGCAAACCAGAAGGTCTACAGCGTGATCAACGCCCAGCCGGAGCATTCCGGTCTGTACCGCTTGGACGCGTTTGATGAGAGCGGCAAGCTGGTGGTCAGCATGGATATTACCGCCCGCGTTATCGACGCGGAGGTGCCCAAATCCGGCGATACCACGCTGCCCGTTTCGCTGGTACTGAGCGCGATGGGGCTCGCCGCGGGAGTGCTTTTCATTACAAAGCGCAGGCAGGCTGCGTAAACCATACGATTCAGAAAATGACCGGCATACGCTGCCGGTCATTTCCATTTGAAGGAGGCACAATGTCTAAACCCTTTGAATTTGAGCTGCTGCACGTTTGCAAACAGACCGGCGCGCGCCGCGGCAGGCTGCACACGCCCCACGGCGTGATTGAAACGCCCATATTCATGCCCGTGGGCACGCAGGCCTCGGTCAAGACCATGTCGCCGGACGAGCTCAAGGACTGCGGCGCGCAGATTATACTTTCCAACACCTATCACCTGCACCTGCGCCCGGGCGAGGAGCTGGTCGCCAAGGCGGGCGGACTGCATTCCTTCATGCACTGGGATCGCCCCATATTGACCGACAGCGGCGGGTTTCAGGTGTTCTCACTGGCGGACCTGCGCAAACTGCAGGAGCGCGGCGTGGAATTCCGCTCGCACTTGGACGGCAGCAAGCAGTTCATCGGTCCCGAGGAATCCATCGCCATACAGCAGGCGCTCGGCGCGGACATTATGATGCAGTTCGACGAATGCTCCCCCTACCCCTGCGACTACGACCGCGCCAAAAAGGCGATGTACCGCACGCTGCGCTGGCTGGAGCGGTGCATGGCGGCGAAGACCAGCGAAAACCAAGCGCTGTTCGGCATTGTGCAGGGCGCGTTCTACGGCGATTTGCGCATTGAGTGCGCCAAGGAGATGAGCAAGCTCGACCTGCCTGGGTTTGGCATAGGCGGTCTTTCGGTGGGCGAACCGAAGGAGATTATGTACGATATGCTGGACCAAATGATGCCCTATATGCCGGAGGGAAAGCCGCGCTACCTAATGGGCGTGGGTTCGCCGGACTGCTTAATTGAAGGCGTGCTGCGCGGCGTGGATATGTTCGACTGCGTGCTGGCGACGCGCGTGGCGCGAAACGGCACGGTGTTTACCCACGACGGACGCTTGGTGGTGCGCAACGCCAAATACGCGGAGGACTTCTCCCCCCTCGATTCGGACTGCGACTGCTACGCCTGCCGCAACTTCTCGCGCGCCTACATTCGGCACCTGTTCAAGGCGGGCGAAATACTGGCGCTGCGCCTAAACTCCATACACAACATCTATTTCCTAACCAGCATGATGGCGGAAATTCGCCAAGCCATTGAGCAGGACGCGCTGCTGGACTGGGCGAACGCCTTCTACGCGCGCCACGGCAGGGGCAATTGGTAACGTTAAATTTTTCACAGAATTTATTGGAAAAGCGTTTGTTCATGGTAAATTAATGCGGGACGGTTATAATTCTAATAAATGAAAAGCAAGGGAGAATAGAAATATGCTGGATATTTTCACCACTGCGCTGGCGGAAACCGCCGAGGGCGCGGATGCCGGTTTGAACGCCGCGGGCGGCATGGTTTCTTCGCTGATCATGATCGCCATCATGATCGCCGTAATGTATTTTGCGATGATTCGCCCCCAGCGGAAAAAGGAAAAGGCGGTTAAGAATATGCTGGATTCCCTGCAGCCCGGCAACCGCATTACCACCATTGGCGGACTGCACGCCACGATCGAGTCCATTAAGGACGAGGACATTTACATTACGCTCGGTCACGACCAAAACCGCGTATGCATCGCCCGCTGGGCGGTACGCTCCGTAGAGGACGCGCCTCTGGAGAACGACGCGGAGCCCGAGATTTAACACCGCGATACGGAACGCTCTAATGCAACAATTGGAGCGTTCTTTTTCGACCAAACTTGAATACAGGAGGAAACCCACATGATTCAGAGCTTGATCGCCATTCTCGATTTGGGCAGCACCGAAAACGCCGCGATTGCCCGCGCCGTTCGCGCGCAGGGCGTATACAGCGAGATATTCCCCCACGATATCGCGCCCCAGCAGCTCAAAAGCGTGCCCGGCATCTGCGGCATTATTGTCAACGGCGGCGAGAACCGCGTTGTGGACGGCGTCGCCATCGACGTGGACGCGGGCATCTACTCCCTCGGCATTCCCGTGCTGGCGGTGGACCATTCCAGCCCCACCCACCCCGCCGACCTGCCCCAGTGGGAAAGCGATCCGAGCGCGGCGCTGAACGCGTTCATTGAGCGCTGCGGCGCGGCGCGCAACTGGAACATGGAAAACTTCATCGCCGACCAAATCGAGCTGCTGCAAAAGCAGATTGGCAGCCGCAAGGTATTGCTGGCGCTCTCCGGCGGCGTGGATTCCTCCGTAGTGGCGGCGCTGCTGATCAAGGCGGTGGGCGATCAGCTGACGTGCGTACACGTAAACCACGGCTTGCTGCGCAAGGGCGAGCCGGAGCAGGTGGTGCGCGTATTCCGCGACGAGCTGGGCGCGAATCTGGTCTACGTGGACGCGGTGGATCGCTTCTTAGACAAGCTGGCGGGCGTAGCGGATCCGGAGCGCAAGCGCAAGATCATCGGCGCGGAGTTCATTCGCGTATTCGAGGAGGAGGCGCGAAAGCTGGACGGCATCGAGCTGCTGGGACAGGGCACCATCTACCCCGACATTATCGAAAGCGGCACCAAGACCGCCAAGATGGTCAAATCCCACCACAACGTGGGCGGACTGCCGGAGGATTTGCAGTTTGAACTGGACGAGCCGCTCAAGATGCTTTTCAAGGACGAGGTGCGCGCCTGCGGCAAGGCGCTGGGACTGCCGGACGATATGGTATATCGCCAGCCCTTCCCCGGTCCCGGTCTGGGCGTGCGCTGCTTGGGCGCGATTACCCGCGACCGCCTCGAGATCGTGCGCGAAGCCGACGCGATACTGCGCGAGGAATTCCGCAACGTGGGGCTCGAGGGCAAGGTATGGCAGTACTTCACTGTAGTGCCGGACTTCAAGTCGACCGGAGTGCGCAACCACGCCCGCAGCATGGAGTACCCTGTGATTCTGCGCGCGGTCAACACCGTAGACGCCATGACCGCCACGGTAGAGCCCGTGCACTGGGATGTGCTATTGAAGATTACCGACCGCATTCTTGCCGAAGTACCCGGCTGCAACAGAGTGCTGTACGATATGTCGCCCAAGCCCGTGGCGACCATCGAGTGGGAATAAGAGAATACGGAAAACTTAGGGTTGAAGCCTTGGAAAGCGCCGATTGGATGCTTTTCAAGGCTTCATTCAAATTTCCTATTGCAAAACCAATATCGCTCTTGAGAGCTTCCCGACTTACCGCATATAAGTCCTCATAGCCAACCCGACTGAACGGGTCTTTTTCCACCTTTTCCGCAATTCACGGAGCTAAATCGTAAAAATCTGCCATATTCGACCTCCTAAACAAAAGAATGGCGCATGACTGCTTGAAATCGCAATCATGCGCCGTCTTGAAATAAGTTATGAGTTATAAACCACTTGTATTATCTGAATTGTATTTTTCGTCTCGTTGTCGTGCTTCGTAGTATTCTTGCAAATACTCTAATTGCCCAACAGCATCCGTTTTAGCATATTCGATTGTCAAATCACAACTTCTCAATGAACTATCATCGGTTCGATATTTCACATATAGTAGAAGGGATGCTCCGTTATCTCCCTCCCATAATGAATAATACTTTCGCCCCTTATTATCCCATCCAAACTTTTCAGATTCTTCTCTCAACGGGTTTCCGTATAACCAAATAAGTTTGTCACGCAAGTCATCGTAGGCACTCTGGTAATCATCGGGTCGAAGTGTATATTTCCCACTTATGAACTGAGCGTGTTCTTTGTCTCGAAACACTTTGTCATTCTCCACACCATACATAAACTGTAACTCAACATACGTCAAATTATATCCTGCCACATCCTCGAAAGGACAAGTCATGTATGGACGAAAACAAAACCCTGCGTCATCGTATGTTCCCCAATCGTCAAAAACATAAGTCCCAAACCCATTTATCTGGTTATTCCGTGAATCAAATAACCATTCCCAATTTTCTGCGGTTTTCTCGGTGGTTTCGGCATCAAAGATGCCAAGCTCCGAGAACACTTCGTCAATAGAACTAAGCCAAGGTAAGTCTCTAAACAAGATTTCTTCGGCATTTGCACTAACACGCAGTATCGACAAGAAAATAATAACTGTCAAAACTCGTCTCACTATCAACACCTCCTTGCCCTATCATACCACGTAGAACGAGAAATGCCAAGCTGTTCACAGCATTGCTCTACGGTCATCTGACCGTCTTTTTG
>JAFUAR010000073.1 GCA_017460585.1 Clostridia bacterium | reverse complement strand
TCCGGAGTGTCGGTAGGCTAGGGAGTCGGCGTATCGGTCTGCTAAGGAGTATCCGTAGGCTCGGGAGTCGGCGTATCTGACGGCTCGGGAGTATCGGTGGGTTCGGGAGTCGGCGTATCGGTCGGCTCAGGAGTATCGGTGGGTTCGGGAGTGTTGGTAGGTTCCGGAGTCGGCGTATCGGTCGGCTCAGGGGTATCAGTGGGTTCGGGAGTCGGCGTGTCAGTCGGCTCGGGAGTCGGTGTATCGGTCGGCTCAGGGGTATCGGTGGGCTCGGGAGTCGGCGTGTCAGTCGGCTCGGGCGTATCCGTAGGCTCGGGAGTCGGCGTATCGGTCGGCTCGGGAGTATCCGTGGGTTCCGGAGTCGGCGTATCGGTCGGCTCGGGAGTATCCGTGGGTTCCGGAGTCGGCGTATCGGTCGGCTCAGGGGTATCCGTGGGTTCCGGAGTCGGAGTATCGGTCGGCTCGGGAGTATCCGTGGGCTCGGGAGTCGGCGTATCGGTAGGAACAGGCGTAAACTCAGCCTTTGGATTTACATCATAACTGAACACGACCTGTTTCGTATTCTGATCTACAGTGGGAACGGTAATAATGTAGGGGGAGACAATGAGCACATCGCTGCCTTTGCTAAGAACGCGCAGATATACGCCCAGATCCAAATCAGTAAACACGGCTTCACCATCGTGACCGACAGCCGCTTCGATGCCTTGATCGGCGTAGTCATCATTGGTCAAGACTGCTTCATAGACGCGTTGAGATATTTCAGTCAGTTGATCGCCTGTTTCAGCGCTCAAAATGCCGTATTCCTTGAAAGTTGCATCAATGGTCCATCCACTGGCAGCGCTTGAATTCAGATAACCAATCTTATACAAGGTGAAACGAATATCTTCGTCGCCCTGTAAGCCGTTCACGATCTGCTCCGCTAGCTTCACAGTAATGGTCCCCTTTTCACCGGCTGCCGCCGCGACGGGCACGGGTAACATACTCATCAGCACGACCATGCTGACCAGCAGCGACAAAACGGTTCTCCCCAGAGTCTGCATTTTGCGATTCTTCATATGCCTCTTCTCCAATCCGTTCCTGCAATTGCAATCTATATGGAAGCTGTATTACAGCTTAAATCGACGAATGCGCCGCCGGTCGAGCGCCTGAGCGATCGCGCCCTTGAGCAGCATATACATCAGCGCCACCAGTGCGATGGGCACGCCCAATATGGCGAGCTCCGCCGCGTCCGGCAGGGTGCTGAGCGCGTCCAGTGGCACGGTCAGGCGTTCATCGGTGCGCTTGCCGCGCAGCAACAGGCGCGTGCCGTCGGTCTGATCGGTCATGAGCGTGCAATAGCTCGCGTCGTCGCTCAATTCCAGCGCCTTGAGCGCGCCGGCTTGAATGGTCTGCGTGCGGTCAATCGCGTAGGTCATGGTGCGATCGAGTATGCGCACGGTGAACAAATCGCCCTCTTCCAGCTGGTGCAGCCCGCGAAACGGGGCGCTCGCCGAAGGTCCGCTCTGTGCGGCGATGGCGACGTGCGCGCCATTTTCGCCGGTCGGCAGGCTGGTCGCCTCCAGAAATACACAGCCCTGTTCCACCGCCTCGGTGCCGCTGCTTAAATACAGCGGTCCGAATAGACCGATGGAGGAGATTTCAAGCGAACCCAGTATTTCGCTTCCCGTGGCTTCTGCGAGCGCTTCAAACCACGGCTTTTGCCCTTCGCTGCGCACCGGTTGGGTAAACACATCGCGAATGAGCAGGTTCCGCCTTCCGGTATTCCATGCATCCGCCTGCGCCCACAGCTGGGTAAGGGCTTCGCCGGATAAATTCTCTACCGCGCGCTGGTAGGCTTTGATGCGCAGAGAGTCCTGATAGAGCTCGTACTGGTCGCGCGCCGTTGGAAACAGCGCCAGTCCGATCAGCGCGATTACGATTATCCAGCGTAATATTCTATGGGACCATCTTACCATGGTGTTGTCATCGTCATTGATCGTTTCCTCATCCCCGCGCTACTGCAGCCCGAGCGCCGTATCGTCCGCCTGCGGCGCGCTGCGCCCCAGTATTGCGTCCAGCGGCAGAAGCCTGCCGATATCCGGAAGCTCCGGCACCTTGAGCAGCGTCATGCGGTACGCCGGCCAGAGCACCGCGGTCGCCACGCCGATAACGTCGCGCTCGCTCACCAGACCAAACGCGTGGCTGCGGCTGTCGTCAAAGGTTTCGCGGTCGTCCGCCAGCACGAACAGCGCTCCGTCGGGCACCGTAATGGGGAAGGCGTTCTCCGCCCACTGATCGTCCAAATTCGCGCGGCGCGTGTTGTTGTTGAACGGATTGAAGGGGTTGGGAATCAATCCGCTGCCGGGTTCGGCGTTGTAGTCTATGTCGCGATAGGTGGCGTAGGGCTCGTCCAGCGCCTCGCCGTTGATGGTGACGCGCCCCTCCGTGGAGACGAATACCTCGTCTCCCGCGGTGGCGATCACGCGCCGAAGAATGGTATAGCGCGCAGTGCCGCTGTTGTAGTCGATCAGCGCGAGCTGTCCCTTCGCCACCGGAATTCCCTCGCGCTCTATGAGGGGCAGCTTGTGTTCACACAGCACAATATCGCCGCCGAGCAGCGTATCGGACATACCGCTGCCCTGCATGGCGTATACGGTAAAGCGCAGCCAGCGAAGCGCCAAGCCGGCAACAATCAGTATGCACAGCGCCTTAAGCAGGCACTTCCAAGTGCGCCTGCGCCAACGGGAGCGATAATCGCGGTAAATTTCGCGCTTTACCTGCGCCGCGCTGGGCATATTGTTCAGGCGCGCGGAAGCCGTGCTCATGGTGCGAATGGTGACACAAACCTCCCGAAAAAAACGAAATAAAACCGCCCCTTACGGGGATATGAACGGCATTTTTATTATAACACAGGGCTGTGAATTTTGCAATTGGATTTCCATAGCGCGCACTTCAAATTCCCACCCCATTTGAAAATTTTTTTGGACAATAATATGATATTTGCAATAAGCGACTTTGGCAAAGGGGAGACGTTATATCAAAACCGTTCAAAAATTTCGCTTCAATAATACGCGCGTTCGGTTGCAAATAAAACACAAATGGAGTACAATGCATTATGCCATATACAACGCAACGGAGGCTCCCCACAATGAACGAACAGAAAAAGGCGGTTATCAGTATACTGGGCGCGGACCGCAAGGGCATTATCGCACAGGTTACGCGCATATTATACGATTACGACGTGAACATACTGGATATTTCCCAAACCATCGTATCGGGTCTGTTCAGCATGATATTGATTGCCGATATTTCCAGCGAGCATTGCCCCTTTGAGGCGCTGAAAAACAGCCTTGCCGAAGAGGGACAGCGGCTGAACGTGCAAATTCGCGTGCAGCGTAGCGAGATATTTGAAGCGATGCACCAGATTTAGGAGGGCTGAGGACACATGATCCATACCTCTGAAATACTCGAAACCCTGCGCATGATCGACCACCAGAAGCTGGACGTGCGCACCATTACTATGGGCATTTCTCTGCTTTCCTGCGTCACCGACGACGAGCACGTGCTCGCCGTGCGCGTGTACGATATGATCGCCCGCCGCGCGGAGCGGCTGGTGGAGGTGGGGCGCGCCATAGAGAGCGAATTTGGCATTCCCATAGTGAATAAGCGCATATCGGTAACGCCCGCCGCGTTGATTACCGGCGCGATTCGCAACCCCGTGATTGTGGCAAGGGCGCTGGACCGCGCGGCGGATACCACCGGCGTGGACTTTATCGGCGGATACTCGGCGCTGGTGCAAAAGGATATGACGCAGGCGGACGAGCGCCTGATTCGCTCTATTCCCGAAGCGCTGGCGACCACGCGCTTTCTCTGCTCCTCCATCAACGTGGGATCTACCCGCTCCGGAATCAATATGAACGCCGTGCGGCTGATGGGCGAGGTCATTTTGCAAACAGCCGAGCGCACGGCGGAGCAGTCGGGCTTGGGCTGCGCCAAGCTGGTGGTGTTCTGCAACGCCGTGGAGGACAATCCCTTTATGGCGGGCGCGTTCCACGGACCGGGCGAGGGCGACTGCGCCGTATCCGTGGGCGTAAGCGGACCGGGCGTAGTGAAGGCGGCGCTAGAGCACGTGAAGGACAAGCCGTTTGACGAAGTGGCGGAAACGGTGAAGCGCACCGCGTTTCACATTACGCGCGTAGGTCAGCTCGTGGCGCTGGAGGCCTCCAGACGGCTGGACGCGCCGTTTGGCATCGTGGATCTGTCGCTCGCGCCCACGCCCGCCGTGGGCGATTCGGTGGCGGCGATACTGGAGGAGATGGGGCTCGAGACCTGCGGCACCCACGGCACTACCGCCGCGCTGGCGCTGCTCAACGACGCGGTGAAGAAGGGCGGCGTAATGGCTTCCTCGCACGTGGGCGGGCTCTCCGGCGCGTTCATACCGCTTAGCGAGGATATCGGCATGATTCGCGCGGCGGAGAAGGGCACGCTGTGCCTCGATAAGCTCGAAGCCATGACCTGCGTATGCTCCGTGGGGCTGGACATGATCGCGATTCCGGGCGATACGCCCGCGGAGACCATTGCCGCGATCATCGCGGATGAAGCCGCCATCGGTATGGTAAACAACAAGACCACCGCCGTGCGCGTGATTCCCGCGCCGGGCACAAAGGTGGGCGACAGCGTGGAGTTCGGCGGGCTGCTGGGGCGCGCGCCGGTCATTCCCGTGCATAAGGAGAGCGCCGAGGCGTTTATCCGCCGCGGCGGGCGCATTCCCGCGCCGTTACACAGCCTGAAGAATTGAGCAAGGAGGAAAAGCCATGAGCAGCGTATTGATTCAGGGCGGTTTGGTACACGACGCGGTAAACCGCGCGCCCTATATTGCGGATATCCGCGTGGAGAATGGCAAAATTGCAGAAATCGGAGCGCAGCTGCCCCCGAAGGCGGGCGAGCAGACCGTGGATGCAGGGGGAAAGGACGTATACCCGGGCTTGGTCGAGGCGCACGGGCACATCGGCTTGGACGGCTGGGCGATGGGCTACGAGGGGCAGGATTACAACGAGTACAACGACCCCGTGACCCCGCAGCTGCGCGCCATTGACGGCATTAATCCCTTGGATGAATCGCTGCGCGACGCGGCGTTGGGCGGCGTAACCACGCTATGCGCCGGTCCCGGCAGCTCCAACGTGCTGGGCGGTACCTTCGCCGCGTTTAAAACGGTGGGGCGGAGAATTGACGATATGGTGCTCGTGCCCGAGGTCGCCATGAAATGCGCCTTTGGCGAAAACCCGAAGCGCTGCTACAGGGATAAGGGTATTTCCAGCCGCATGAGCACGGCGGCAAAATTGCGCGAAATGCTGTTTCGGGCGAGGGAATACAGCGAAAAGCTGCTGCTGGCGGGCGACGATTGGAGCAAGCGCCCCGCGTTCGATATGCGTCTGAACGCGCTTTTGCCCGTGATTCGCGGGGATATGCCGCTCAAGGCGCACGCCCATCAGGCAAACGATATACTCACGGCGGTGCGCATTGCCAACGAATTTCACGTAAAGCTCACGCTGGAGCACGTGACCGAAGGCGCGCTCATTGTGAACGAGCTGGCGGAGGCGAACGTGCCGCTGGCGATCGGTCCCACCTTTGGGCAGCCGAGCAAGATCGAGCTCAAGAATAAATCGTGGGAGACGCCCGGCATACTGCAAAGGGCGGGCTGCGCGGTGTCCATTATTACCGACTCGCCGGTCACTCAGCAGAGCCACCTGCGCTTCTGCGCGGCGATGGCGGTGCAGAACGGCATGGACGCGTTCGAGGCGTTCCGCGCCATTACCATTATGCCGGCGAGGCATATTGGCGTGGAGACGCGCGTGGGCTCCATCGAAGTGGGCAAGGATGCGGACATCATTTGCACGGACGGCGATTTGTTCAGCATGAGCGCGAACGTGACGGACGTATTCATTGGCGGCGCGCGCGTAAAATAAGGATTTCCCCTACAGAAAGGATTCAACCGGATGAGAAGAGAACTGCCTCAGGTAGCCGAAAACGAAATACTGCGCCAGCAGGAGATTATGCGCTTGGTGCGGGCAATGGAGGCGCGCCCCCAAAGCTACTTCATCGTATCCATGGGCTGCCAAATGAACGAGCGCGATTCGGAGACCATTGCGGGTATGCTGGAGGAGATGGGCATGGTCGCCTCGCCAGTGCGCGAGGAAGCCGATCTGATTCTCTACAACACGTGCTGCGTGCGCGAAAACGCCGAAAACAAGGCGCTGGGCAACGTGATATGGCTCAAGGAGCTGAAAAAGGTCAAGCCCGAGCTGCTCATCTGCGTGGGCGGATGTATGCCGCAGGAAAAGGGTATGGCGGAGCGCATGAAGCAGCTCTACCCGTTTATCGACCTGATTTACGGCACGCACAACCTGTACCGCTTGCCGGAATACCTGCACCGCGTGCTCAAGGAACGTACGCCGGTGGTCGAGGTGGAGCAGATCGACGGCGAGGTGGTGGAGGGGCTGCCCGAGGTGCGCAAGAGCCCGTTCCATGCGTTTGTGAACATTATGTATGGGTGCGATAACTTCTGCACCTATTGCATTGTGCCCTATGTGCGCGGTCGCGAGCGCTCCCGCGCGCCGGAGGCGATACTGGAAGAGGCGCTCATGCTGCGCGATCAGGGCGTGCAGGAGATTACGCTGCTGGGTCAAAATGTGAATTCCTATCGGGGCGGCGGCGCGGAGTTCGCGAACCTGCTGTACCGGCTCGACCGGCTGGGTATTCCGCGCATACGGTTTATGACCTCGCACCCCAAAGACCTGAGCGACGAGCTGATTGCGGCATACGGCGAGCTGCGGCACCTCATGCCCCACCTGCACCTGCCGGTACAGGCGGGCAGCGACGAAATACTCAGGCGCATGAACCGGCACTACGATAAGGCGCGGTATATGGACGTGGTGGAGCGGCTGCGCAAGGCGCGTCCGGATATCGGTTTGACCACGGATATTATCGTGGGCTTTCCGGGTGAAACGCTGGAGCAGTTTGAGGAGACCATGGCGCTGGTCGAGGCGGTGCGCTACGATTCGGCGTATACCTTTATCTACTCACCCCGCACGGGTACCGCCGCTGCGAAGATGCCGGACGATACGCCCGCTTCGGTCAAGTCTGAACGCATACAGCGCTTAATCGCGCTGCAGCAGGGCGTTACCTCGGAAATATTGAACGGCATGGTGGGCGGCAGACAGACGGTGCTGGTGGAGAGCGTTTCGGCGCGAGACGAGCGCTCCGTGGGCGGCAGAACGCCCAGAGCCATTATGGTGAACTTCCCGGGCGATGAATCGCTCATCGGACAGTTCGTGGATGTGGAGATTACCTCCGCGGGGCGCAACACCCTGCGGGGCAAGCGCATTGAGGAATAACGGAGGAAACGTTTGATGGATAATGTATTTTTGAAGACGCGCGAGCTGGGCGAGGCTCTTTTGGAAAGCGATACCTACAAGCGCATGAAGGCGGCGGAGGATAAGGCGATGGGCAATGAAACCGCCGCGCAGCTGATGAACGACCTTTTGCAGCACCGCGGCGAGATTCAGCGCCAGATGCAATTGACCAATCCCGATCCCATTGTGCTCAAGCGCCTGTCGGACGAGGTGGACGACATTCAGGAGCGCCTTTCTATGATGGATGATATTACCGAGCTCACGCAGGCGCGCGGCGATTTCAACAACCTGATCAATCAGGTCAATCAGGTGTTGCAGTTTATCGTGACCGGTCGCATGGAGGAAGAGGACTGCGGCGGCGATTGCAGCGCCTGCGCGGGCTGCCACTAAGGCAAGCGGCGCAATAGGCTTATGTATCCGGTGGCGTTTTTGTCGACGGATGAATTGAGTTTCGCGGGAAGAAATTCCCGCGTCATATGGGTTGAGGCGGTGAAGTTTTTGGGTGTTTCGCCGATGATGCGGCAATATCTTGAAATCAAAGAGCAGAATCCGGATGCGATTCTGTTCTTTCGGTTGGGCGATTTTTACGAAATGTTCTTTGAGGACGCGAAGCTGGTCTCGCAGGAGCTGGACCTCACGCTGACCGGAAAGGATTGCGGATTGAGCGAACGGGCGCCCATGTGCGGCGTTCCGTTTCATTCTGTGGAGACCTATCTGCAGCGACTCATCGAAAAGGGCTACAAGGTCGCCATATGCGAGCAGATGACCGACCCCGCGCTTTCTAAGGGATTGGTGGAGCGCAAGGTGATTCGCATTGTCACGCCCGGCACCATTATTGAAAGCAATATGCTCTCCGAGCGGCGCGCGAACTACCTATTGTGCGTATATTTGCAGAAAAATCGCGCCGGCTGCGCGTTTTGCGACGTATCCACCGGCGAATTTTTCGTGCACGGCGTGAAGGATGCGCGCTCCTATTTGGCGGACGAGCTGGCGCGCGTTTCCCCCAGCGAGGTCATTTGCAACCAGCCGGAGGAATTGACCAATCTCATGCCGGAGCTCGCAGGGCGCGTATCAACGGGCGATATCGAGGCGTATGCCTACGCGCAGGCGGCGAAGATTGTTAAGGCGCACTTTGAAAAGCCGCTGGAGGCGCTGGGGCTGGATGCCGACCGCGCGCTGGTCTGCGCGAGCGGCGCGCTGCTCAAGTATCTGACCGACACCCAGAAGAACACCCTTTCGCACATATTGACCGTGCAGAGCTACGACAGCGGTCAGATTCTCGCGCTGGACCGCAACGCGCTGCGCAATTTGGAGCTTACGCAAACGGCGCAGCAGCAATCGCGACGCGGCTCGCTTTTGTGGATGATGGACCGCACCAAAACCGCCATGGGCAGCCGCCTGCTTCGGGAGTGGATTGAGCGACCGCTCCGTTCGCGCGAGCGAATCGAAGCGCGGCTGGACGCGGTGGAATGCCTGCTGCGCAGCCCTATGGAAGCGGACGCGCTGCGCGAGCATCTGGAGGGCATATACGATGTGGAGCGCCTGCTCTCGCGCATTGCTTACGATGCGTTGAACGCCCGCGATTGTCTCGCCATCAGCGCCACGCTGGATGTGCTGCCTCAGCTCAAG
>JAFUAR010000072.1 GCA_017460585.1 Clostridia bacterium | reverse complement strand
TGCGCTCGGACGCGGCGCAGGCGGCGGGCGCGGGGCTGGACCTGCTGGTGCCGGAAGCGCGGCTGCTCGTCGATATAGGCGGCGGCAAGCTCACCGCCACGCTGTTCACGCTGGGGCGCATTGCCGCGTTCGGTTATCTACCCTACGGCTTTAACCGCATCGATACGCGCATACAACAGGCGGTGCGTATGTCCAGCGGCTTCCGCATCGGCTTGCAGGCGGCGGAGGAGATTAAGCGCACGCTGGGCTCTGCGCTGCCCCGCACCGCCCCGACGGACGTCATTATGCATATGACGGGCTTTAGCATATTCGATCGGCTGCCCGGACGCTTCGATGTGGAAACCGCCCCCGTACTGGAGGCGTGCGAGGACGTGGTACGCGAGCTGACCACGCTGTGCGGCTCCGTAGTGGACGGCGCTCCGGAGGAGCTCTCCGCCGACCTGAACGATTCCGGCGCCATGCTGGCGGGCGCGGGCGCGGAACTGACGGGACTGGACAAGCGCATTGGCGACGCGCTGGGCATTCCCTGCCGAGTGGCGGACGTACCCTCCACCTGCGGCATCCGCGGTCTCATAAAGATATTGGACGATCCCGAGGCGTATGAAGCGGCGATACTGGATCGGCAGCCCGCGGGCGCTTGGAGGTAGCGCATGAAGCGCAGCGTTCAGGTCAACGGGGTCACGATTCACTACACGCTGGTACAGTCTGTGCGCCGCGACGTGCTGCTCAAGGCGCTGCCCCACGGCGAAACGCGCGTGTACGCCCCGAAGGGAATGCGGCTTAGGGATATCGACGCGCTGGTAAAGGAAAACGCCCAGCGCATTTTGCAGATGCACCGCCAGCTCGACGCGGCGCTGCAAACGCAGGCGCAGCCGCCCCTGCGCGACGGCGCCACCGTTCCGCTGGAGGGGCGGCACTATACGCTGCGCGTTGCCTACGGAGCGCCCAAGTTGTCTCTTACAGAAAATGAAATGCGCCTGACCTTGCCGCAGCCGGAAAACGACGAGGCGGTGCGCGAAACGCTGCGCGGTTTCCTAGCCGAGCGCGCGCTCCACCGCATTCGCGAAAAGCTGGAATACTATGGACCGCGCATCGGCGGCAGCTACGGACGCGTGACCATTCGCGAACAGCGCACCCGCTGGGGCAGCTGTTCCTCCAAACACAATTTAAACTTCAATTGGAAGCTGATACTCGCGCCGCCGGAGGCGCTCGACTATGTGGTGATTCACGAGCTGTGCCACCTGCACGAGTTCAACCATTCGCCGCGCTTTTGGAGCCTCGTAGAGGCGCAGATGCCGGAATACGAGGTATGGAAGCGCTGGCTCAAGGAGCATGGGAGCGAACTACACCTATAGGAGATTATACAAAATGACGCGGGAACACATTCAATGGGCGCTTTCCGAAATTGGCGAAGCCACGCCCATGCGCTTTGACTGCGGAAGGCTATGCGGCGCGGCGTGCTGCGCGGCGGATGAGGACGGCAAGGGCGGCGTATACCTGCTGCCGGACGAGGCGCAGTGCATGGGCGACGTTGACTGGGGCGATATTGAGCGCGACAATTTCGGAAAAATGCTCGTTTGTGAAGCTGACTGCGACCGCGAACGCAGACCGTTTGGGTGCCGCATTTTTGCGCTGACGCCATTCCGCAGGACGGATGGAACATGGTCGGTGCGCATGGACGCGCGCGCCCGACCCATCTGCCCGCTGGTGCGCTGGGGCATTCAGGGGCTCGACCCGCGCTTTACGCAGGGCGTGCTGCGCGCGGTACAAGCGCTGGCGCAAACTGCGGAGGGCGAAGCGTTTCTCGATCGCTGGCAGGCGCTGGAAGCGCAATATCGCTTTGAACTGTAAATTAGAGGCGATGGTTATTCACCCAATGGGGGTGTCGGGGGGCGCAACCCCCGACATTCAATCCGCAGCGGCGGCGTGTACGCCGCGAGGACGCGGACCAAGTGGCCGCTTCCTTGTAGGTTTTGCGCCCGGAAATCGCATAGCGATTTGAGCAAAACCTGAGGGGGTGGCAAGGTTGAAAACCCGAAAGGGTTTTCAAGTTTTGACTTTCAGTCAAATCCGCGGACGAAGGCGCAAAACCAATGGTTTTGCGGTCGGCTTTGCCGACTGCCCCGGTCGATTCAAAGAATCGAGCGGGGCACCGCCGAATTGAAAATTCGAGCGCCGCGCCTCGTGTTGGAGGACGTGTCCCCCGTCCACTTCCTGTTTGTGAACAATATTGAAACTTGCCCGGGTTTCCATTGTTTTAACTTCGCGCTTGTGCTATAATCTTTTCTGGTTTCCTACGGTTGAAAACATATGCTTGCAATGGAGGAATGTCTCATGTCTATTATGAAGAAGCTGCTGAGCGCGGCGCTTGCGCTCATGCTGATTGCCATGTCGTTTGCGCTGGCGGAGGATGATGTCGCCGCGCAGCTGGAAGCCGCCAACGCCCGCATCGCGGAGCTGGAGGTGCAAATTGAGCTCTATAAGCCCTTTTACGACGCGCAGGTCGTCATTGAATACGATGGCGGCATCGTGTCCCTGACCGACGTGCTGGATGTGTACGCCCAGTATGAATCCATGTACGCCCAGTACGGCATCGATCCGGTGGCGTACGGTCTGGACGGCACGCTCAAGCAGCAGGCGGCGGACAGCCTGCTGGAGGAAGCGATTAAGGCGGATCAGGCGGCTCAGCTGGGGCTGGACGAGTTGAGCGAAGAAACCATGGAAGCCCTGCGCGCGGAAGCCGCGGATACCTTCGAAAGCTACGTGACCTCCATCGCCGATCAGATGGAGGAGGGCGGCAGCACAAACGAGGAAGTGCGCCAGCAGGCGATCGATTACCTGATCGGTCTGGGCTATTCCGAGGAAGGCTTGCTGGACGATATGGTTTCCAACGAAGTGGACGACCAGCTTTATACCGCCATTACCGCGGATGTGGAAGTGACCGAGGAAGACATTCAGGCGGCGTACGACGAGCTGCTGGAAAGCCAGCAGACCTCCTTCGCCAGCGACCGCGAGTACAACAGCGCCCGCTCCAATGGAGACCTGATCGTGTACAATCCCGCCGGCTATCGCGCGGTCAAGCACGTGCTGGTGCAGTTTGACGACGAGCAGACCTCCCGCATGGACGAAATCAACGCCCGCATCGCCGATTTGCAGGCGGAGCTGGACGCGCTGAACGCGCCCGAGGAAGTGGAAGCGGTGGAAGCCGTAGAGGCGGTCGAAGCCGTGGACGAGGTCGAGGCTGTGGAAGCGGTCGAAGCGGTGGAAGCCGTGGAAGCGGTAGAAGAGGAAGAGGAGCCCCGCACCGAGGAAGACATTACCGCCGATCTGGAAAGCGCGCAGGCGGAGCTGGACGCGCTGTACGCCGAGCTTTTGCCCGTTGCGCAGGAGGTCATTGACAAGTACAACGCGGGCGAGGATTTCGCCGCCCTGATTGACGAGTACAACAGCGATCCCGGCATGGAGAACGAGCCGACCGCCACCGAGGGCTACGCCGTGAGCTTCGATTCCACCACTTGGGACGTGGGCTTCCGCGACGGCGCGATGGGCATTGCCAACGTGGGCGAGATCAGCGAACCCGTGAAGAGCGCCTATGGCTTCCACATCATCCGCTACGAGAGCGATATTCCCAAAGGCGCCGTGGCGCTGGACGAGGTGCGTGACGCGATTGCCGAAACCGCGCTGGAGAGCAAGATTTCCGATACCTATAATTCCACCATCGATCAGTGGATCGAGGAAGCGAACCCCGTGTATCACTACGATCGAATCGGATAAGCAACCTCCATCCGTCGTTACCATTCACCCAATGGGGGGTGTCGGGGGTCGCAACCCCTGACATTCAATCCGCAGCGGCGGGGGACGTGTCCCTCGTCCACCTACTGTGAAGCCGTAGGCGGAACAGTAACCATCCGTCATACGTCCGGAGCGTTTCATGCGCTTCGGGCGTTTGATATTGCCGAATGACAAGAAGCTCGCCGAAAACGACAAGCTTCTTTTTTCCCTGCGTTCGCGCCCTCATTTGCAGGGGTGGATGGATATTCAATTACTCCTCGTAATTTGGCTGGAGCTGCAAGGGTACGCCCAGCTTTTTAAGGTGCCTATGCGCCGCGCTCCCCTCGGTGACGCGGGCGCTCATGAGCCGCTCGCAGCCGTGAAACGCGCCCATGCCGATCTCCGCCACGCTGGCGGGCACGGTTACGCGCGCCAGCGCATCGCACCAGCGAAACGCCCCTTCGCCCACGCGGCGCAAGCCCTCGGGCAGCCGCAGGGTTTCCAAATTGCGGTTTCCGGCGAACGCGTAGTCGCCAATTTCGCGAATGCCCTTGGGAAAGGCGTAGCTCTTATCCGGCTTGGCGCAGGGGTAGCAGAACAGGCGGCGCTCCTTGCGGAAGAACGCCACACCGTCCTGTGAAACCAGTACGGGGTTTTCCGGCGATATATTCACCTCGCTCAGCTTCTGGCAGGAGCGGAAGGGGTTGCCCTGCACCGCTTCCAGCGTGGCGGGCAGCAGCGCCGTTTCCAGCTGGATGCAGCCGTTGAACGCGCTGTCGCCCAGCGCGATCAGACCCTCCGGCAGCTCCAACGCAATCATGCGGGTGCAAAAGGCGAACGCCTGCCGCCCAATTTCGCGCACGCCGTAGGGCAGATTGAGCCGCGCCAGCCCCGAAAAGGCGAAGGCGAACGCGCCGATTTCGCGAATGCCCTCCGGCAGCCGCACGCCCAGCAGCCGTTCGCAGCCGTAGAACGCCTCGTCCTCTATGCAGAAGAGCTGGCGGGAAAAGCGCGCTTCCTCCAAAGCGGCGCACATATAAAACGCCCGCCGCGGCACGGTTTGCACCATGGGCGGCAGCGCGACGGAACGCAGCGCGGTGCGGGCGAAGCACGCCTGCCCTATGCGCTCCAAGCTCTGCGGAAGCTGCGCGCGCTCAAGGCGCGTGCAGCCCTCAAAGGCGGAATCGCCCAGCCGCTCTATGCCCTCGGAAATTACGACCTCCTCCAAGAAGTCGCAGTCGGCAAAGCATCCGTCCGCAATTTCCGCCACGGGCGCGCCGTCCAGTTCGCTGGGAACGGTCAGCGCCGCGTCGTGCCCCGTATATGCCGTTACGCACAGCGCGCCGTTTGGCAGCGCGCGCGTTTCAAAGCCCCGCAGGTATTCATCCGATAAATAGCGCTCCAATGGGAATGCACCTCGATTAATGTGGTTTTGCCTTTATTCGTTACTGTTCAGCCTACGGCTTCACAGTAGGTGGACGACTGCCCCCTCAGGTTTTGCTAAAACCGCTGCGCGGTTTTCGGGCGCAAAACCTGCAAGGAAGCGGACACTTGGTCCGCGTCCTCGCGGCGTACACGCCGCCGCTGCGGATTGATTGTCGGGGGTTGCGACCCCCGACACCCCCATGGGTGAATGGTAACCTTTATTCCGCCCGCTGGCGCCGGTATTCGCGCGGGGTTATGCCCTTGAGCTCGCGGAAGGTCTTGGTGAAATAGCTGGTATCCTGAAAGCCGCATTGCGCGCCGATTTCGGCAATTCTGCCGTCGGTGGAGCTGAGCAGCTCCGCCGCGCGCTGTACCCGAAATTGCTTGACGTATTGTATGGGCGGCACGCCGATGGTGCTGCGGAAGCAGCGCAGGCATTCGCTTTCCGAAATCATGGCGCTGGCGGCGATTTCGCTGGTGGAGAGCGCCTCCGAATAGTGCTCCTCCACATAGCGCAGCATTTGCTTAATGCGCTCGCCGTCGCGCTGCGCCTTTTCCGATATGCGCTGCGTGCGCTCCGGCAGGTGGCTGGAGAGCTGCAAAATGAGCTGCGAAAGCGCGGCGCGCACCTGAAATTCGTAGCCCGCGGGCTGTTCCGCGCCGCCGTACCAAGCCGTATCGATGGATTGCAGCGCGATCTCGTGCCATTCGGCGCTGCGGTCCAGCGCCACGCTCTTCATGCGCCGGTTGGCGATGAGCGGGCGCAGATAGTTCTGCCAGAATATGCTGTCTATGCCGCCGCCCACCAGCCGCGGGTGGAACACCACGGAATGAAACGTGCACTCCGCAGCCCCGTTTTCCCAGCAGGCGTGCAGCACGCCCGCGTTCACAAAAAAGCCCTGTCCGGCGTGCAGCGTGTAGCGCTCGGTACCGGCGCATACAATGGCGGAGCCCTTCTCCACCACCACGGCTTCCATTTCGTCGTGCCAGTGCCAAGGAACGGGGTTGTAGAGTATGTCGTCGTAATAGAAGCCCACCGGAAACAGCGGCGTGCCGTGTTCCACCAGCTCGCGCCCCTGCGGACTGACGAACGCTTGCTGCGTGCATTTCATAATCATTCGCATATCCCCCGTTTTTGGCTGAAATATCATAGTATTCTGGCGATTTATTGCTAACATATCGCTTATTTTGATGATATAATTATACCAGAAGTCAGGCGAAAGCGCAATAGCGCGGCAGGACTTTGGTAAAATAAACGACGCGCAAAGAAGTTACTATTCACCCTATGGGGGTGTCGGGGGTCGCAACCCCCGACATTTAATCCGCAGCGAGCGGGGACACAGTTCTCCGTCCACCACTGTGGAGCCGTAGGCGCAACAGTAACGCAAAGGAGGATCAGCAATGAAGCGCAATATTTTCAGTCGGATCTATCTGGGAAGGCTGCAGGATCGCACCGACGAGTTCATTCACAACGTGACCGAAACGCCTCGGGTTCGCCCAGAGTGCTTCCGTTGGTTCTGCGGCATGAATGATTTAAGTGCCACTTATATCTGCCAGGCGCTGTAATTTCGGCGCTCTAAGGAAGCGGCGGCTTTGCTCCGCTTCCCCAAAAAATCGTAGCTTCCAATTGCAGAGACGGTTTCGCGCCGTCTCTTTGTTGTTTATTCCGCGTCCAGCGGCGCATCCTGCGATTCGTTCAGAAAGGCGGCGAGCGCTTGGGCGAACGCTTCGTCAATCTCGGTCACCCGCCCTACGCCCGCGACCAGCGGGTTGATATAGCGCTTCTTGGAATAAATCACATGCCCGCGTCCCTGCGCGGCGGGCACTATGCGACCATACGCGCAAAAGCGCCGCCAGCGCTCGCGCCATTGGGGATGGGCGCACAGCGCTTTTAAAAGCGCATCCTCCGTACCCCATAGGTCTTGGTCGGCAATCGCCCCTTGCGCAATCGCCTCGCGCAGCAGCTCGCTTAGGGTATGCATGGTAAAGCGGGCTTCGGGGCTTACGTAGATTTCGCCCATTTGCAGCGCGGCGCGGGCAAACGCGCGCGCCGTGTCCGCGTGCATAAACGCGAGCTCCGTCTCGCCGTCTTCGTTTTGTGTAACGATTAGATCGTCCATGAATTCCCGCACCTGCGCCCTAGAGCCCAGCCGGTAGTTTACGAAGTTGCCCAGCGTGTATTCCAGCCGGTCGGAGGAGAGGCGGGGGCTGTCGTTATCGGCAATGGGGAAGCGGTGGTAGTCCGCCACATCGTCGGTCGTAAGCCCCATGCGCGTCAGCGCGCTCTGCAGGTCGATAGATTCGGCAATGATGCGCGCCGTAGCGCCCTCGGTCGCCTCCTGCTTCATGGAATCGCCCAGCATAAAGTCGACCACGTGGGCGAAGCAGGGGGTGGCGATATCGTGAAACAGCGCCGCGAGCGTCTGCCGCTCGTCGCGGGTAAAGCGCCACACAATCAGCGCCGCGCCCACGCTGTGGTCAAAGCGGCTGTAGCCCTCCCGCAGGCGCGCAAATAGGGGAAACGAGGTGTACTCGCACCCGCAGTTCATGCCTACGCGCATAATCCGCGCCATCGCGGGCGCTTCCCACGCCGCGCGCACGCAGGGCGGAATTTCGGGGGCGTATATGTCCCATAAGCGCATTGTTGTATTCCCCCCTCAGCGGGTTTTATTGGAAACGGAGCGCACTAGGCGCATAATGGCGTGGTCGGTATCCTGCTTGCCGCGGTACCAGCGAATGAACGCGTTGGCGATCATTTCCAGCCCCAGTATGCGAATGTGCGCCATAATGTGCTCGAAGGGGTCGTGCAGCAGCAGGTACGCCAGCGCGGCGGAAACCAGTATCCACATGAGCGCTAGCCACTGAACGCGCCCCTGCTCGTACATTTCGTTGATTTCATCCGCGGCGTTAAACAGCGTGAGCATGGCCCATACCACGCCGATAATGGCGATGGCGTTTTCGTGCTGAATGAGTATGACCACGCCCAGCACCAGCTGCACCAGCGAGTGCCCGGGCTGAATGCCCGAATCGCGAAAGCCGAACGCCACCATTACGTTGAGCACCGCGTAGGCGATCAGCACTATACCCACCAGCCCGGGCAGTATGCCCACAATGTGCTCCGCCAGCGCAATGAGCACCGCGCCCAGCGCCACAAATACGAATACCTGCCGGTTGTCCTTGAGCCCAAGTATAATATGCTTCATTCAGATATCCCCTCCCGCTTCCTATTATAGCGGATATGGCGCGCGCGGGCAATATCCGCGCAAAATAACGCGCAAATCGGCGCAACTGTTACAAAGTTGTCGTATTAACGTCCGCTTTCTGTCGGGATTTACCTTGACGCAAATCATGCGGAAAAGGTATAATGAAAGGTGAAATAGTGCTTGTATACAGGAGGCAATTATGGATCGATCCAGAAGCTCCGCGCGCGTGCGGGAACGCAAGCTGCGCGCGTCATATCGCAGAAAAATATGTCTCGCCGTCATTCTTTGTCTCATCATCGGCATCGCGCTGGGATTTCTGGCGGGTCGCTGGGGAACTACGCAGCAGTTCGACCTGCAGTCTAGCCCGCTGGGTCGCGTGATTCCCACCGACATGATCACCATTGGCGGCGGCAGCTCCGAGCCCTCCGGCGAGGACCCGATCATTTCGCTGCCCACCATTTACGTGGAGAGCGAGGCGACCGAAGCGCCCGAGCAGCCCGTAGAAGCGCCTGAGGAGACGGAGGAGGTCGCGTCCGAAGCCACCCCCGAGGTCACGCCCAATCCCACCGCAGCGCCGACCGACGCGCCTACGCAGACGCCCGCGCCCACGCCCACCGTGGAGGCGACCATCATCAACGTGCCCTTCGGTCAGGAGCAGAGCTTCTCCATAGAGCTCAAAACGGACGGCACCGTGCGCAAGGCGGCGGATGCCGACGCCTACGAGACGCTGCGCTTCAACCTGTCGGTGCAGCGCTACCTGACCAACGATTACTATCGCTCGACCTACGGCTCCACCTACCAGCTCAAGGGCACCGAGACCAGCGTCGCCTTTGAAATTATGCTGAAGGATTACATGGGCAGTCAGGTTATTCGCCCCAACGACCACAACCTGCTGGATATCTCTCTGGAAACCGCGAACGGCGACGTAGTGACCGGCAATCGCGTGCAGGACAAGGAGATTGAGGGCTCCAGCGATATCACCCTGCAGACCAACGTACCCGTGACGCTGTATAAGCGCTTTGTGTACGACCCCTCTCAGGGCGATATGCAGTACATGGTGGTTACCACCTACGAAAACGGCGTGCCGAAGATTTACCGCTTCGAGCTGGGCGTGCCCGTGCGCCCCACTCCGGAACCCACCAAGATGTACAGCTCCCTGCAGAAGGGCAGCTATAACGACGATGTCGTGAAGCTGCAGCAGGCGCTGGTGGATCAGGGCTACTTGGCGAACACCGCGGACGCGACGGACGGCAACTTCGGTTCCAAGACCGAGGAAGCGGTGAAAGCCGCGCAGACCGCCTTCGGCATGGAGGCTACCGGCGTTGCGGACCACGAGTTCCTCGTGCGCCTGTACGGCGGAAACTGATTTTCCCCGTAGATATAAGCAACTCCCGAATCGCAATGAAGTCGATTCGGGAGTTGTTCTTTCGTTACTGTTCAGCCTACGGCTTCACAGTAAGTGGACGGGAGACACGTCCCCGCCCGTGGCGCGGCGCTTGAATTTTCAATTCGATCGTCCGCGGTTTTGACTGAAAGTCAAAACTTGAAAACCCTTTCGGGTTTTCAACCTTGCCACCCCCTCAGGTTTTGCTAAAATCGCTATGCGATTTCC
>JAFUAR010000071.1 GCA_017460585.1 Clostridia bacterium | reverse complement strand
GCTATAATCTACTTGTTCCATCCTCGATCCCTCCAGTTATCTTTGTGCTGCAACCCTTAGTATAACTGTTTGGATCCCTGGATGGAACTTTTTGCGTCATTTTATTTTACAACTTGCCTCGTCCCGAGTATAAATTGTCTTCCAAAATAATCGTCCCGAGTTTAACTCGTCAACGTTTTATTTCGTCCCGAGTACGAAAAACTACACTTGATTTATCAGGAATTTAGCCTATACTCGGGACGATTCAATTCGTTGACAAGTTAGTAATCGTCCCGAGTAGGGTGCATTTTTCGGAGGAATAGGCAGTTTTCGAGGTCGGGAGAGGCAATAATCCGAACTTTAGTGATGTGAAGCGAGTGGGCAAAAAACGGAGGTTTGGCACTTGAATGGGTGGATATTGCAGAATATGGGGTATGCCAGGGCTTGATAGAGCAGTATTTGCAAGTTTCCGGCATCAAAACGAGCATAAAAATAAACGCCAACTTTGTATCAAAGTTAGCGTGCAGACATGGCGCGCCCGGCGGGATTCGAACCCACGGTCTTCTGAGTCGGAGTCAGATGCCCTATCCACTAGGCCACGGGCGCTCAACGATGCATATTATACAATAAACCGCAGTAAAGAACAAGGTAGAATTTGATAATAAATTGCGACGCCTAGCTCAATAGAACTTGACCGTGACCTTTTTACCCATTTTTTCCAGACTCTTAGACAGCCTATCGATCAACTGGAACTTAGCGCCAAACGCCAAATTGAGCTGAGGGTTCTGGTGCGCGGGATTCATGGCGCAGCCCACGAAAAAGTTAATGTCCGTAGCACGATCAAACAATTCCTGCGCGATGCGCGACGCACCGTCCGTATGTCCCTCCCACGGATCGATCAGCTGCTGTCCGGAAAGGTACTCCTTCGCGTAATCCAACACCTTGGAAATGGTCACTACCGCTTCAGTGGACAGATCCACGCCTGTTACGTAATAGAGCGGCGGCAAATCGGAATCGCCATAATCCAGTGAAGCCTCCACCTCGGTGTGCAGGTAACGCGCGGCGATCTTGTTGGTGGTACCGCCGCATACAATCTTGGCGCCATCCTGTGCGAAGAATTCGCCGGTCATCACCTCGTCCAAATTTTTGGAAGACGGTGGACCAATCATCACGTTTGCGGTATAGCGCTTGCAGATGCGCATTACGGCAATGGTGGTATCATCGCCCGGTTTTCCGCGATACAGGCGATTGCACTCCCCCGCCAGATTCTGGGCGATTTGACGCGCGGTCATTTCTTTGGAATAGTGATTCTCGAGATATTGAATAATGCTTTTGCGCTCCCAGCCGAAAGGGTATTCGTAGCCGATACCAGCAAATATGGCCCCATCGCTGGTGACCACCAGCACATCGCCCTCCGAGGCCTGAAAATGGCTTTCGTAAATTTTCTTACCCTCGATCATGCGGGTAGAATATTCAAACTTATAATTCTTTCCGCCGTGCAGCACAATGGTATGCGGGTTATCGAAGCGCGTTAGCTCCACATAGCGCTGGTTCTTGATTTTAATAATGGTAAAGGTGGAATAGGCAATTTTGCGCACATTGCATTCCGGCAGCGTGCGCACAATGGCATCCACACAGTCCTCCACCGACATACCGCCCGCCGACATGGTCGCCAATATGCGCGATGTGAGCGTCGCCAATATATTCGCCTTCACGCCGCTGCCCAGACCGTCCGCCAGCACGCAGATGGTGGTATCCTCGTTGCTATTGAACACAACGCAGTCGCCGCAAAGCTGCTCCCCCGCCTTATTCAGGCTGATATAGCCCTGATCGATATATAGATCATTCTTCACCCTGAATCGCTTCCTTCAATCTCGACAGCATGATCTTGGTTTCAGCAGTCGTTTCACCCAGTATCGAGGCGATATTTTGCACCACGCGCATTTGACGGTCGATGACCTGATCGGCAGCTTCCAGCGTATTATCCACAATCTCGCGCGAATGGCGCTCCGCCTTTTCATGCAGATATGGGAGACACATTTCAATTTGCGCCTTGCCCTGACACAGCGCTGAGGCCATTGCCCGACAAGAAGGATAACCGCAGCAGCCGCAGTTGAGCGCCTTATCCGCCGTCGCCTTATCCATTTTTTCAAGAATTCGCTCTACTTCATTTTCCGTGGGCGGCGTACGATCGATGGGCATAGGGTGAAACTGCTTTTCCATGGGCACGATCTGCGGCACGTGGAAATCATTTTCGCCCGCATAGGAATTGACCATCACTGTTCCCGAGACGCGGTTTTCATAACGGTTGAAACGAATGGCGGGACCGTTTACGCAGCTGCCAATGCAGGAGGACATTTCAACAAACACGCGCGATATACCGCCCTGCCGCAATTCCTCCAACGCGGCAATGCAATCGTTTATTCCATCCACCGCCACTCGATTCCAGCCGGGTATGCGCGTCATAGACTTTACAATGCCGTCGCGGCGGGCGTAGCGTCTGGAGCGCATACCGCCGCGCATTACGCGAATACCGCGATTGATGGGGCGAACGCCTGCTTCGTGCATCCACTTTTTCAAATCGGAAAAGAGCAGCATGGCATCGCAGCAGTTGGTTTCGAGCTGTTCGCCCTTGCGCGCATAGCAGGGACCTACAAATACCACGAACGCATCCGGATACTGCTTGCGCAGCAGCGCGCTATGCACCTCCATGGGCGATTTCACCGGAGCGAGGTACTTGAGCAAATCAGGATAGTAGCGCTCCATCAGCTTAATGATGGGCGGGCACGCCGAGGAAATGACCACCGGCATACGCTCTTCCTGCATCAAGCGCTCGTACTCTCGACTCACCAGCTCCGCCCCCATAGCGGATTCCTGCACATCGGCAAAACCCAGCTGGAGCATTGCCTCGCGAAGATCCTCGATATCGCCCACGTCCATATCCGCAATAAAGGATGGGGATACGCTGGCGACCACCTTGCGACCGATGCGAATTTGCCGACGCACCAGCTTGAGGTCGTTCCAATCCAGCTCGATATGGCGGGGACAGGTGACCACGCACTCGCCGCACTGAATGCACTCCTGCTGCATGATCTCAGCGTGTCCGTCGGAATAACGTATCGCCTTGAGCAGACAATCGCGTATGCACTTGTAGCAATCGCGGCAGTTTTCCTGACCTAACCGAATAACCTCCGCCATCATGCTCACCTCCCGCGCAAAATACTGTTCATGTTACTGTTCAGCCTACGGCTTCACAGTAAGTGGACGGGGGACACGTCCCCCGCCACTGCCACCCCCCTCAG
>JAFUAR010000070.1 GCA_017460585.1 Clostridia bacterium | reverse complement strand
AGTCCGCGGCGCCCAGAGCGATATTCGCCAGCGCCTCGGCATCCGGATCAATGTTGACCGCGCAGTCCGCGAAGATCAGCACGCCGTCATCGCCGTACGCCTTATTGGGGCACTCCATCAGGAAGCAGGAGGATACGGTCTTAATGCCGGGCTTGGATTTAATGATCTGCAGCGCGGGACGCAGCATATCGCCGGTGGAGTGAATCGCGCCGGAAACCAGTCCGTCCGCGTCGCCTGCCTTCACCATCATTACGCCGTAATACATGGGGTCCTGCACCAGCGCGGCTGCCTTTTCCTCGGTCATGCCCTTTGCCTTGCGCAGCTCATAGAGCGTGGCTGCATATTCGGCGGTCTTCGGGGAAGTGGTGGGGTCGATAATTTCTACGCCCTCCAGAGTGTCGCCGGCGGCTTCGCGAACCTTATCGGGGTTGCCCAGCAGCGTCAGCTTCGCCAAACCCTCTTTTGCGATGAGTACGGCGGCCTGCGCGTTGCGGCTCTCTTCACCTTCGGGAAGCACGATGTGCTTCACATTCGACTTGGCCTTAGCCTTGATCTTGTCGATAATCGCCATATGTGTCCCTCCATTACAATTCCGCGTTCGCGGTATTCGACTTTACATCAAGTCTATTATACTTCATTGAAGGCACTTTGAAAAGCCGAAAAGTGAAAATTTGCGACAAAGTTGACCGGATGGTAACGTTTTTTTTGATGGAGAATGGGAAGAGAAACGAGCGGGGTAAGATTAAAAGTATTCTCATTGTTTATACGCAGTACTTATGTTACAATATTCCCTAAGAAACAGAGTATTTTGAGTGCTACAGAGAGGATGATCATCTATGCGTAAACTGTGGATTGCATTAATGCTTATTTTTGCGCTGCTGCTGGCAAACGCCTCGGCGTATGATTCATCCTTTGCATTTTCGAGTGGAGAAATGGATCGTTTGCTGAATTGGTTGACGTATTCCGGTGATTCTATGGAAGAAGATATTGCAGTGCTGGAAGCGGCAGTGGGAAATGATCAAGCGGCCAGACAGGCCATTTCAAACCTTCGAAAGTACGGCGAGTCAACTAGTAGCGCGCTGGAGGTGGTTCGCGCAAAATATGACAGGACGAATGCGGATGGAAATGAAACGATTACATATGTTTTGAATCGAAATACTATGAAATTCCATAGACCGAACTGTAAATACGTGAATCAGATAAAGGATTCGAATCGATTGGATTATACCGGCAGTCGCGAGGATGTGGTCGCCATGGGATACAGTCCATGTGGTGGATGCCGCCCATAGAATGGAATGATTGCATTCTGTGCGGATATGGTTTGGGGCAAAGTATGAAGTTCCATTGATGAACAATGCGGAACCCATCCATAGGGCTCCGCATGGAATATTACGTTTGGTTTCTTGAAAGCAGTACCGCAGCGGTGCGGCGAAACAGTGCAAAGCGCGGTTTGCGTGGTGCGGGGGTGTCTTCGATTGGGATAATGGGATGATGCTCTTCTTCCCGTGTCACTTGTACAAGCGCGTCTTTCGTACATCGCATAGCCGTTTCCTCTGTCAGCCCGCAGACTGGACAGCGTTTCTCCCAGCGTTCGGAAATGCGTCCGCATACGCAGCGCCATGCTTCCGAATACTCCTTTGCGTAGCATCGCGCCTCGGGGGATAAGGTGCTGGCGAGTTTTAAGCGGTCCGCATCGGAAAGTGGTTCCATGGGTTCGATTTCAACATTTATGCCGCAACCGGACTTCCAGTCTGCATTTACGCCTTCCAAGCGCACTCGAGTTACGATGAATTGAATGTGCTCAGGCTTCAGCGCACTTACGCACGGCACTGTGAGCTCGAAACACTGGCGCGGCGCGCCGCAGAGGCGTTCGGAGCGATAGGGGAATGCAATGGGCGCGTTCGCAAGCGCGGATTGTCCCTTGACGACTCCCTCCATAGCGAGCACACGCTCGCGTGCGTGGTTGAATAGGCGCAGCGCCATAGTGGAATTTGCGACGCTTCGCATGGATACGATTTCCACCGGACAAGTGGTCTCCACGCGCATATTCTCGCCTCCCCACATCAATAGATATCTCATTATAGCATTTACGAGTGGAGCGTGGGGAAGAGTCTGCATATTGTCCAGACCTTGCGCGGGTTTTGTCAAATTCAAGCGGCGCTTTACCGTAATTTTGCCGCAATGCGTTTATGCATTGGGTTCTAATATTTGCGCTACGGCAGCACTGTCGCGCTCGAGCTGTTCGATCAATTGCGGCAGCCCTTCGAAGCGTTTTTCTCCTCGAAGTCGGCGCACGTATGTGAGAGTTACGCGCAGACCATAAATATCATCACAGAAGCGCAGAATGTGCGCTTCAATGGTGGGCGGTCCATCGGGTACGGTGGGATGCTTTCCTTGGTTAACCATGCAAGGAAGGGGGTTGGGGTAGCCTTCGATTTCGATCCATGCGGCGTATACGCCGTTTT
>JAFUAR010000006.1 GCA_017460585.1 Clostridia bacterium | reverse complement strand
GGTCCGCCCAGGACGATCTTGCGCGGGGTCTTGACGAAGCCGCCGCACTGCTCGGCCAGATAGCCGAGCGGCGTGCCGACGCGCGTCAGGGCGTTGACCGTGCCCTTGAGCGCTTCCAGACGCTTTGCCGCATCGAGCGCATCGTAATTCTTCCAAGAAACCATGGAAACCGACCTGCCTTTCGCTTTGTGGATGGACTTATTATAATGGAAAATGGACGGAATGTCCAGAAGGAAAAAACTGACAGCAGGGCTACATTGGCAAAGTGCCAATTCTATGCGTCAACCTAAACTCAAAATTCCAATATGCTTAGAACTATATTGCAGTTCATTACATTAATAAAAAAAAAACCTCTGCGGAATGAAGAGAATTCATTCGAGCAGAGGATTTGGCACATCAATCTATTTCTATAATTTTATGAACAGTATACAACGTCCCTTTTACATTGTCCAGCCAATGACCATAGCCGTATATTAGCATTGAAATTAATATGGACAAAACACATCCGCTAATCATAATTGGAATAATGGCGATTGCGGGAAACGATATCGCCACAGTCAGCATCCACATCAACAATCCACTCATACATGATACGAATATACCGCCAATCAACAGAATGAGTGCAAGCGTCTTGATTTCCAGTATTTCATTTTTGAAAAGCACACTCATCACCTACTTGCCAATTTTCATTTCGATACTCGTAACTTGCACTGCAATTGTCTGCGTGTCATTAATAAGCTTGCCAAATCCATAAAATCCCAGTGCACCAATCCATGCGCCAATCGCACCGACTACAAAAGTGAGAATTCCAATAAACGCGTTTTGAGAAACAGCCGCTGTACTAATTCCTGCAACCACAGCCCCAATGATTCCTAGCCAGCAAATCATGTTTGCAACTTTCATGATTTTATTCCCAATGTTTTCAAACATATCTGTCTCTCCCTTCTTTATAAGTTCATTTTATCTCAATTTGAGATATTTGTCAATACTAAATCAAGTCCATGCTATATTATTAACTGTTTATTTGTCTTTTTGAGGATTATCAGCATGAGGTTAAGAGAACTTCGGGAAGATCACGATTTGACACAAAGGGAGCTTGCCGAAATGCTCCATGTAAGTCAAAATACTTATTCCCAATATGAAACCGGAAAGAGACAATTCCCTATTGAGCTGTTGATCAAAGTTTCGGAATATTATAATGTTTCTACTGACTATGTCCTTGAACTTACAAATGTTCCCGAACGCAAATAATTTCTTTCTACCTGCAATTCACATATTTCAAGTATGTATTGCATTACACTAAACCGCTGAAGGAAAAACGAAGTTAAAGTATGCACAGAACTCTTTCCAAATTATACTTACTTTTCGGCACAATCCAATTCCATGCGCCCAATTAATAAACTCCGAACCTCGCTTTTGCAGATTCGGAGTTCTCCATTTGGGATTGTTTAAACAGGGCTACAGCACCACCACGGATACAATTCCCTTCATCAGTCGCACGGCGGAAATCAGTTCTTCGCTCTTCACATTGCCGCGCAGGCTTACCTCGGCCGCGTAATCAGCGCCGCTACTTTCCAGCGTATGAATTCTTAAATTGGTAATGGACATTCGGCGATCCTTGCACAAGCGCAGCACCTCGTCCAACGCCTCCTTGTTGTTATACGCGATCTCCACCACATATTCGGGACTGGTGCGAATCATCCCACTCCATTGAAACACCAGCGTTTCCGCCAGCAGCACCAGCACAGTACCCACCAGACCAAGCTCTACATAACCGCTGCCAATCGCGAGTCCGATCACGCCCGTGGTCCATAAACCCGCCGCCGTAGTCAGTCCTTTTATGGTGAGCTTCTTGGTAATAATAATGGTTCCTGCGCCAATAAAGCCCAGCCCTGTAACCACTTGTCCGCCAATGCGGGAGATATCCACCGGAAGGGACATACCCAGCAGCATATACAAACCCGTAAGCGCGGCGATACACGCACCCAAACATACCAGTATGTGCGTGCGAAAGCCTGCGGGGCGGTTCTTCATAGACCGTTCCAGACCGATGAGCGTGCCGCAAAAGCAGGCGAAGAGCATTCGCACCAGCACGCTAATGAAGCGAATATCCCGTATTCCATCAAATATGCTCAGCATAATTTGTCCGCCTTTACGAAATAAGTTCCTGCACGCTGTGCACGCAATCCAACTCCGCCACAGAGGTCAGCATACCCGAATGCGAATGATTCTGTTTGCTCAGCTGCAATATAAATATTGCCGAAGGATATTTGCTGCCTTTGCGCTCGGTGCGCTCCACGTCTATATCGTATACCTTAGCCTCCTGCGCCTCGATCACGGAGGTGATACGCCCGATATCCTCCACATGGTTGAACTCCACGTTGAGCGTGATATTGCGCAGCCTGCGTTTAAACGCCACCTCCAAAGGCGACATCACGTTGAGCACCACCACAATGAGCGCCAACGCAACGACGACTGCGCTGATAAATCCCGCGCCCGCCGCAAGCCCCATGCAGACTGTAGCAAACAGACCTGTAGCGGTGGTGAGCCCGCGCACCTGTTGGTGCGCGATTTTGATGATGATGCCAGCGCCCAGAAAGCCGATGCCCGTAATCGCCTGTGAAGCGAGGCGCGAGGCATCATATTTGAACCCCGCGGTCTCCGCCTGAACCGCCCATGGACCGGTAAGCATTTCGTATTGATATAGGGTAATGAGTACCGTCATTGCCGCGCCTATGGAAATGAGCATATAGGTTCTCAGCCCCGCCGCACGCGCTTTGCGGGAACGCCCATAGCCCACTGCGCCGCCGCAAACCATTGCCAACAGCAGTCGAAGCACAGCGGAGAAAAACGTTAGACGATTGGTCACCGCGCCCACCTTTCCATTCCTCTAGCGGAAAAAAGGGATCATGACCGAGCCATGATCCCTTT
>JAFUAR010000005.1 GCA_017460585.1 Clostridia bacterium | reverse complement strand
TACTTCAACTTTTAAGGCGGTGCAGCAATGATCTACGAAATGCTTCAAACCGTATTCCCCGCCCAACGACTAATGCAAAACGAGCCCATGAGCCGCCATACCACCTTTCATGTAGGCGGTCCGGCGGATTGCGTGGCACTTCCCGCTTCTGAGGAGGAGCTTCTCTGCGCCATTCGCATCGCGGAACAGTGCGGCGTGCCGTGGATCATCGTGGGCAACGGAAGCAATCTCCTCGTTCGCGATGGAGGAATTCGCGGTCTCGTTATTCTGCTGGGCGAAACGTTCGCCCGCATGGAACGTGCGGAAAGCGAAATTTCCGCGCAGGCGGGCGTCTCGCTTGCGCGACTTTCCGCGTTCGCCGCGAACGCCGGACTGGCGGGGCTGGAATTTGCCTCCGGCATTCCGGGCACGCTGGGCGGCGGCGTATGCATGAACGCGGGCGCATACGGTGGTCAGCTTTCGGACGCAATCGTATCCGCGCGCGTGCTGCTGCACGGTGAGCTGCAAACGTTTCCACGCGAACAGCTTCAAATGGGCTATCGTACCTCCCTGCCGCTTCGGGAAGGCGGTATTGTTCTAGGCGCGCGCTTTGCGCTGACTTTGGACGACACTTCCGCCATACAGGCGCGTATGCACGAGCTGAATGCCCGTCGCCGCGATAAGCAGCCGCTCAATTTCCCCAGCGCGGGCAGTACCTTCAAGCGACCGGAGGGCTATTTCGCCGCCGCGCTCATCGATCAGGCAGGACTTAAGGGGCGTTCCGTGGGCGGCGCGCAGGTCAGCGAAAAACACGCCGGCTTTATTATTAACAAGGGCGGGGCGACCGCATCGGATATTCTCACGCTAATGGATCAGGTACAGGCGGAGGTATTGCGCCAGTTTGGCGTTTCTCTCGAGCCGGAAGTGCGCATTGTGGGGGAATAGTTCATGTCGTTTGATACGGACGTGCGGCAGGAGATTTCCCGCATTCCCTGTGAAAGTCAGGAAAGCGCCTGTGCGGAGCTCTGCGCGGCGCTTCTGGCAGCGGATGGAATTGCCTACGCCGGTCTGGTCGGCTATAAAGTGGAATTTCGCTCCGCCAGCGGTTCCATAGTGCGCAGACATTTCAATTTGCTCAAACAGTATCTGGATATCAACGGAGAAATTCGCGTTTCGAAAACCGAAGCGCTGGGCGGCAGAACGCGCTACAGTTTGACCGTTCCGCCGGAGGATTCCAGCCGCCTGCTCGAAGCGCTCGCCTTGCTGGATCAAAACGCGCTGCTGGGATATCGCCGCGCTCCGGCGGAGGGCGCGTACCGCGGCGAGGAATCCATTCGAAGCTTTTTGCGCGGCGCATTCATGATTTGCGGCTCGGTCGCCAACCCTGAAAAGACCTACCAGCTCGAATTTACCGCGCCGAATGAGGAATGCGCCCAAACCATCGCCGCTCTGGCGGCGGATATGGGAATTGAAGGAAAAATCATATGCAGAAGGTCGCGTTTTGTGGTATACTGGAAGCAGGCGGAACAAATCTGCGACCTGCTCACGCTGCTGGGCGCGTCCGGCGCGGTGCTGCGCATGGAAAATATACGCATTCAGCGGAGTATGCGCGGGCAAATCAACCGTCAAATGAACTGCGACGCCTTTAATATTGACCGAACGATGCAGGCGGCGCAAAAGCAGCTGGAGGATATTCGTTTTCTGGAACGCGAAGTGGGATTTGACCATTTGCCCAAATCTCTGGTCGACATCGCTCAAGCGCGAATAGAGCATCCGGACAGCTCGCTTACCGAGCTTGGAGACGCCATGGAGCCGCCGCTTGGAAAATCAGGTGTGCGCAGCCGAATCCAGCGCCTATCCGAGCTTGCGGACCGTCTGCGCGCCGGTGAAGAGACCGGGCTAAAATAAGCAAAATAACTCCATAAGGGGGATTGAGAATATGATACAGGTTTCCGCGGTGTTTCGCACCGCACCCGCGCTCACACCCGAGGTCGCGGCGAAAATTGTGGATCTGGCGAGCCAATACGACGCCTCGATGCTGCTCGAATATCAAGGAAAGCGGCTGCAGGCGGATTCGCTCATCAGCGTGCTGGCAATGAACCTGTACGAAGGTGTGCAAGTCGGCATTGTGGCGGACGGCGCACAGGCGCAGGAGGCCGCTGAGGCGATGAAAGCATTGCTGGAAAGCGCTTAATACGCATTCGAGCGCCCTACCCCAAGCGGGGCAGGGCGCTCGACGCGATTGCGATTCAGTAGATCAATCTTTAATAATGACCGCCACCAGCACCAAGTCGCTGGAACCGGTATTCTCGACCGAGTGACCATGTCCGCTAAAGGTCGCCATGGAATCTCCCGCGCGCACATCGTAAAACTGGTCGTCATCCTGCACGCGACCGTAGCCCTCCACAAAGTAGAATAGCTCGGTTTCGTTCTCGTGCACATGGTAACCGATGGATGCGCCCGGAATCAGCCGCAGCGTGGAAAATAAGCGGGCGTTCTCGGGCAATTCTTTACTGAGCGTCACCTGTTTTACATATTCCTTACCGCCGCGCATATATTCCCGAATGCTCACCTTTTGTTCGCCGGAATGGGTAATCACACTGCATTCCTCCTTTGAATCCGCCTGTATGGTAGCGTTGATTTTTCAAAATCCTATCTATTGGAACAAATTTATTGTAGCACGGCTCTGTTAAGGAATCGCTTTGACCTGTTTGATTTAATTTTTTTGTCATAAAATATACGTTTTGCATATACACAGCGCCTTGCAAGGAATCAATATATGGTTTTTTTATGTCTCGTATACATTTTGAGCCCGTTCGCAAACGGGAAATCGAGGGGGGTACGGCGCGTTCCATGCGCGTGGCAATACTTAGAATTAACTCTATGGCGCATGACACGCCCCGCGCCCATGTGGTAGATTACAGAAAGGGTGACAGAGGCTCGCTCTGCCACAAAACACGCGACCTCACGCAATTGAAAGGAATGATACATTATGAGTCAGCTTCGCGGCGCATGCATCATCGGTCAGTCCGGCGGACCCAGCTCCGCCATCAACGCCTCCGCCTATGGCGCGATTAAGACCGCGCTGGAGTCCGATTCCATCACTCAGGTTCTGGGCGCTCTGCACGGCATCAAAGGCGTGCTGGACGACGACCTGATCGATATGGGCAAAGAAAACCCCGAAGAACTCGCCCTGATGAAGTATACGCCTTCCTCCGCGCTGGGCTCCTGCCGCTATAAGCTCAAGGATCCCGATGAGGACGACACCGATTATAAGCGCATCCTTGAGATCTTCAAGAAGTACAACGTTCGCTACTTCTTCTACAATGGCGGCAACGATTCCATGGATACTTGCAACAAGATCTCCAAGTTCATGCTGAAGAATGGCTACGAGTGCCGCGTAATGGGCATTCCCAAGACCATTGATAACGACCTGTACGGCACCGATCACTGCCCCGGCTTCGCCAGCGCGGCCAAGTACATCGCCACCTCCGTAATGGAAGTGTATCGCGATTCCACCGTGTATGATACCGGCATGATCACCGTTGTGGAGTGCATGGGACGCCACGCGGGCTGGCTGACCGCCGCCGCCGCGCTCGCCAACTACGCCGGAGACGGCGCGGATCTGATCTACCTGCCCGAGATCGATTTCGATCTGGACGCGTTCACCGAGAAGGTCAAGGCGATTTACGAGAAGAACAAGAAGTGCCTCGTCGTGGTTTCCGAGGGCATTCACGATAAGGACGGCAAGTTCATTTCCGAATACGGTTCCGCCAACGCCGCGAAGGACGCCTTTGGTCACACCCAGCTGGGCGGTCTGGCTTCCTTCCTCGCCAACCACATGAAGGCTGCTACCGGCGCGAAGGTACGCGGTATCGAACTGAGCCTGCTGCAGCGCTGCGCGGCTCACAGCGCCTCCCAGACCGATTTGGACGAGTCCTTCGCCGCCGGTAAGGCTGCGGTGGACAACGCCGTTGCGGGCATCACCGACAAGATGGTCGGTTTTGAGCGCGCCTATGAGGATGGCAAGTACGTGTGCAAGATCAAGCTGTTCGAACTGACCGACGTGGCGAACACCGAAAAGAAGGTACCCGTAGAGTGGATCAACGAGACCGGCGATGGCTTGACGCAGGACTTTATCGACTACGCGCTGCCCCTGATTCAGGGCGAGACCCAGCTCAAGAAGGAGAACGGTCTGCCCCGCTTCGTCCGTCTGGCGAAGGTAAAGGCAGAGCCCCTGCAGTAATTTTCCATCCATACGAGGGCTGTCGCTCATGGTTGAAGCGGCAGCCCTCGCCATATTCGCCACGAGAGGTATGTATGAAGAAAATCCATCCCGCCGTGAAATCCATGGCATCCATCGCGTTTTACCTAGTGCTGATCATCGGTATGTGGACGGTGATCGCCCGTCTCGTATTCCCCGATAAGGGCGAAACGGATCAGTGGCTCGCCTATATTCAGGCGCATGAGCCGCTGCTTGTTCAGGTTGCTCAAAACGCCATGGATGAGGGTACATGGACGGGCATTCGCGAAACCGAAGAGGTGCGCTCCGTGTTCGCCGAGGGCGGCATAGAGCAGGTCGAAAACGGCGACGGCTCCGTTTATTTCATAATGCGCACGGAAAACGCGGGTGAAACGCTGCGCTACGTCTACCTACCAAACGGCGATTACGCGCCGCCCGATTGGGTGCTCAACGGCGACTGGGTAGAGCAAAGCGTATCCGGCGACACCACGCGCCGCTGGATCGGCGGAACCGCTGGAAAAGGCAGCGTGAGCGCGCGCCGGCTGACCGAGCGCTTCTATATTGAAGACCTCTACAACCCAGAATAGTTCAATTTAGGCAACGTTCCGTATACATACCGCTTGATGGAGGCGTTCGTATGAAGCACAAGCATATTCGCCAGCGCGTGTTTTTCATTATCAGCAAAGCCGAAGAGGGCGACCGCGCCAGCCGCGCGTTTGATCTCACCATTATGGCGCTCATCGTACTGAGCGTTACCGCCATTGTGCTGCAATCGTTCGAGAATCTCGCTCTGCGCTTTGCAAACTGGTTTACCGCGTTCGAGTGCGTTACGGTCGCGGTATTCACGCTGGAATATGCCGCCCGCATATGGACCGCGGACTTATTGTATCCAAATGCGGAACATCCGCGCCTAAAATACATACTCTCCCCCATGGCGCTGGTCGATTTGTGCGCTATACTGCCCTTCTATTTACCGTTTCTGGGGTTTGATATGCGCTTTTTGCGGTTGGTTCGCCTGTTTCGACTGCTGCGTATGTTCAAACTGGGACGCTATTCCGAGGCGCTGCAAACCGTAGTGGCGGTCATGAAGGAATCGGCTTCACAGCTCATCATTTCCATACTGATGTGTCTATTCATTATGCTGAGCTCCGCCATTATTATGTACACTGTAGAAAACCCCGTGCAGCCGGAACAATTTCCCAACGTCATCGCCTCGCTGTGGTGGGCGATTTGCACCCTAACCACCGTGGGCTATGGCGACGTATATCCGGTGACCGCCATCGGCAGGCTGTTCGCTTCGATTATCAGCTTGGTCGGCATCGGCATCATCGCCATTCCAACCGGTATCATCGCCGCCGGCTTCTCCAAGGCGATTGGTCAAACGACCCAGACCAAACAGGAACCCAAAAGCTATTGCCCCTACTGTGGAAAAAAGCTCGAGTAACGCGGTTTGCCGCATCCTTTATCCAAAACTCAACTTGAACAATGGCAGCACGGGCGGTATAATACAAATGCGCGATGAGGGAGAAAGCACCGTGTCGCCGCCGTTTTCCAGAGAGAGCGTTCTAGGCTGCAAAGCGCTCATACGGTATGCACGTTGCTCCGGTCTCCGTAGCGCGCGGGCTCAATAAGCCCGCCGGTTCGCCCCCGATAGCGGGCGCTCTGAGGGCGCGATTGCCGCGCCGAAGCAAGGTGGTACCGCGAAGCTCTTTCGCCCCTGCGCAACGTACAGGGCGGAGGCTTTTTCTTTTTTAGAAACGGAGGAATGGATAGACCATGAAGCTCAAGAACCTGATCACCAAGCGTTACAAGGAAACCCCCGCGGACTGCGTGATCGCCAGTCAGGCGCTCATGATGCGCGGCGGCTACATCAAGCCCGTCGGCAACGGCATATTCACGCTTTCTCCAATTACAAAGCGCATTACCGCGAAGATTGAAAAGATTATTCGCGAAGAAATGGACAGGATCGACGGTCAGGAGGTCCTCTTCCCCGTCGCCATGCCCGCCACGCTTTGGAGGGAATCGGGACGCTTTGATTCCATCGGCAGCGAGCTGCTGCGCTTTAAGGACCGCAGTGGGCAGGATATGGTGCTGGGCATGACCCACGAGGAAGCCGCCACGCACTACGCGCGCGATATTGCGGACAGCTATACCCAGTATCCCTTCATGATCTATCAGATTCAAACCAAGTTCCGCGACGAACCCCGCTGCCGCGGCGGACTGATTCGTGTGCGCGAATTCACCATGAAGGACGCCTACTCCTTCCATACCACGCAGGAGGATTTGGAGCGCTACTATCAGGTGGTCTACGAAGCCTACAACCGCATCTACGCGCGCTGCGGCGTGCCCGAGGTTATTGCGGTCGCTTCCGACAGCGGCATGATGGGCGGCAAGGTATCGCACGAATATATGCTGCTCACCCCCGTGGGAGAAGACACCATTGTACTGTGCCGAGAATGCGATTACCGCGCCAATATGGAAGCCGCGCCCTGCATCGCTCACGGCGAGACCGGCGAAGTCGCTCCGCTGGAGAAGGTTTCCACCCCCGGCACCAAAACCATTGAGACGCTGTGCGAATTCCTGCACATTCAGCCCACGCAGACCTGCAAGGCGGTCGTCTATCAGGAAAACCTGACCGATCGATATGTAGTCGCCTTCCTGCGCGGCGATTTGGATATCAACGAAACCAAGCTGCGCAACTACCTGAAGGCGGAAATTCACCCCGCCGAGATCACCGAGGACAGCGCGTTGTCCGCCGGATTTATCGGTCCTAGGGGACTTCCCGAGAGCGTGCGCGTTGTGTACGATGAATCGCTGCGCGGAGTCAACTGGGTGGCGACCGGCGCGAACGAGCCGGATGCGCATTACGTGGGCTTTAACATTGCGCGCGAAATGGGCGACGTGGAATATGTGGATGTCGCCAAGGCGTACGACGGCGGTATCTGCCCCGTATGCGGCAAGAAGAGCATATATACTTCGCGCGGTATCGAGGTAGGCAACATCTTCCAGCTGGGCAAGAAATATACCGAAAGCATGAATATGACCTATGTGGATTCGGACGGCACGCTCAAGAACCCCATTATGGGCTGCTATGGCATTGGCGTAGGTCGCCTCGCCGCCTCCGTGTGCGAAGCGCACCGCGATGATTACGGTCCCATTTGGCCCATGTCCATCGCCCCTTGGCACGTACATATCTGCTCGTTGCGCGCCGATAACGAAGAGGTCGCCGCCGTCAGCCAGAAGCTGTACGATACGCTCACCCAAAGCGGCATTGAGGTGATTTGGGACGATCGCCCCGTGAGCGCGGGCTTTATGTTCTCGGATGCGGATCTGCTGGGCGTACCGGTACGCGTAGTGGTGAGCCCCAAGGGCTTGAAGAACGGCACCATAGAAATTTCCAGCCGCGATAAATCGCTGCAGGAAAAGAAGCCGGTCGAAGAAGCCGCCGCGTTCGTTACCGCTTACGTGCAGGAAGAATTGAAAAAGCTTTCGTAATTTGCAGGGATTTTGCCGGATTACGAAGAATATAAATAATGTATCTTATTCGCTTTGTTGTACCCCTGAAACGAAGGAGGTTCGCATGACGAAACAGAGGTTATATATCTGCCTCGGGCGCGGACGGCGCGTGCTGGGCTCCATGCTCGCCGCCAGCTTGCTGCTCGCTCCCGCCGCGCTGGCGCGGGAAAACGTGCTTTCCATTCAGACCGCCGACGGGCGTGTGCTGGTACAGGAATATGTTGACGACGATCGTTCTCTGCTCATGGGACCGGAGGGCTACGCTCGCCACACCTATGAATACGATGAAAACGGCAACGTGACCCAAGAGGCGTTTTTTGATGCCGAGGAAGCGCCCGCGCTGAACCGCGAGGGCTATTCCGTGGTCCAAAAGGAATACGACGCGGACGGGCGCGTTACGTTAATCCGTTATCTGGATGCTTCCGGTCAGCCGGTGCTGCAGCAGGATACGGGCGCGTACGCAGTGCGCTATGTATACGATACCGCGGGCAACATTGCGCAGCTTTCGCTGCTTGGGCAGGATGGTTCCGCCATATCCGGCAAGGAGGGTTGGGCGACCATTGCCTATATTTACGATGAAGCCGGACGCAAAACGTCCGAACGTTACTACAACGCGGACGGCAGTTTGTACCTGATGGACGGCAGCTATTCCGGCGTCGACTTTGAGTACGACGATTTTGGCAACCCCTATCGCGAAACCTATCGCGACGCGAGCGGCAATGTCGGTCCTAACAAGGACGGCGTGACCACCATGGAAAAGGAATACAACGATCAGGGGCAGGCAATTATCTTGCGCTACTTTGATGGCGACGGCAGCCCGCTCATGCTGGCGGAAACCGGCGCGTACGCCGAGCAGCGCAGCTACGACGCCAACGGCAACGTCATTCACAAGGTACTGCTGGATGCTGACGGCGGTTTGATGACAGGCGCTTCCGGCTGGGCGATCGCCGATTATACCTACAACGATTCCGCTCTATTGGTGACCGAGCGTTATTTCGACGCCAGCGGCAATCCCGTACTGCTCGCCGAGGGCTATACCGGCATTGACCGCGCGTACGATGAGCGCGGCAACGTGATTTCCCTCACCTATCACGACGCAAGCGGCAATGTAGGTGAAAACCGCGACGGCGTGGTCAGCATACAGATGAGCTACGACGAGCGCGGACACATCACCCGCCTCAGCTATCTGGACGCGAATAATCGTCCCGTTGCGCCCGCCAGCGTTGGCGTATATGTGGAAGAACGCGAATACGACGGATATGGCAACGCAACCCGCATTGCCTACTTAGATGACGACGGGCGCCCCATGAACGGTCTGGATGGCTGGGCGACGGCGGAGTTCAGCTTCGACGCGCAGGGCAGAACGCTCTCCGAGCGCTACTATAACAACAGAGGACTATTGTATCCGGGTCCCGACGGATACGCCGGCGTAGATCGCGAATACAGCGACAGCGGCAAGCTGGTCAGCGAAATGTATTATTACAGCGAATACGAATAAATTAAGGGAGCTTAGTATTTCATGAAAGATCAATGGAAAAAACGACTGATCGCGGCGCTGACCGTTTGCGCGCTGGCGGTCCCGTTTGCGCAAACCGTCGCTTGGTCGGAGGAATCCGGTTCCGATTCGGGCTCGCACGAGGAGCATTCTTCCTCGGAATCGCGCGACGACGAGCCGCGCGTCGATCCTACGCGCGTGCCCATTATTCAAACCTCTGCTCCGGAACAACCTACGCGCGCGCCGGAGCAGCCTACCAACGCGCCGGATACGCCCACCACTCCGCCGGATACGCCCACGCAGGCTCCGGATACCCCCACGGATGCGCCGCGTACCCACGCGCCCAGCTCCACCCCTACGCCGGATGACGACGATGGGCGGCATACTTGGCAGAGCACGGTTCCTCCCGAGGCGACGCGCGAGCCCTCTTCCAACGCGCAGCCCACGCCCACTACGGTACCGTTGCCGCGCACACTTACATGGAACGAAATGGGTTCTGAATCGCACCCCTATGAGAATTTGCTCGCCAATTTGCAAACCGAAACGGTCATTACCGATGATGGCATCACTTTCTCGCCCATCGAGGGCGGCTACCAGCTGTCCGGAACCGCGAGCGCAAGCGGGCTCATTGGTCTGAATCCTGCGGAGGTTCTTTCTCCCAGAGATTATCCGAACGCTCCCGTGGTGGCAACCCTTCGGGCGGAGCGCACCTATCTGCTCATCGGCGTGCAAATGGTATATAGCCGTGGCAGCGACCCCACCACCTACATGATTAACGCCTGCGCTTACTCGCCCGATTATGCAGAAGGCGTGCTCATTACCCCCAGCGAGGATTTATACGTTAAGCAGTTCCGCGTAGCGTACGAAGCAGGCGCGCACGACGAAAGCTATACCGCCGCGCTCATCTCCTTCGGCAGGGCGCTCGAGTATTTGCCCTATGGCGGCAATACCGCTCAAGCGGACGAGTTGCCCGACGTGGTAGACGTACCGGTGGGCGTGAACGCCGAGCAGATTCCCATGACGAACCTGCTGAACAACCAGCTGAACGTGGAAACCGAGCAGTCGGGCGTTATCTATCGATCGCTGGAGCAGGGCGAATACGCGTTTAGCGGCAGCGCTGAAAGCAGCGGCAGCTTCCTGCTCAACGGCGAACCCGACGTAACGCTCGCGGCGGGGCATACCTATCTGCTCACTGACGCTGCAATGCAGTTGGAGGGTGGTGTGGCGGATGTACTGCGCGGCAATCCCGATATTGCGGGACTCGCCATCACGCCAAACCGCGATCTGGCAGTTTTACAGTTCCGCGCGGGCTACAGCCGCGGCGAGTTGAACGCCGATATCGTACTCCAGCCCATGCTCTGCCTGCTGCCCAACGCAATTTCACAATGAAGCGCGTCTATCCAAGAGCGGCTGCGCTCGCGGCGTTGATTTTGGCGCTGCAAAGCGCGTTTGCGCAAGTCGCTTTGCCCGCGGGCATTCGCGTCATCGAGACGGAAGCGTTTTGGGGCAATACCGCTCTTATAGAAGTTCAATTACCGGAAGGGCTCGTCTCCATTGGGGAGCGAGCCTTTTCGGCTTGTAGCAATTTGGGATGGATCGATATTCCCGCGTCCGTGACCGAACTGAACGCGGATTGTCTTTCCGGCTGCGCTTCGGATCTGCTTATTCGAACTCAGGAAAATAGCGCGGCAATGCACTTTGCGCTCACTTCGAATGTAGACGTGCAGGCGGATACGACCTACCGCGCGCTGCTCATTGCACAGGAATACGCGGACCTCTCCTGCATGACGCTGGAGGGACCGCCAAACGACGTCGCCGCTTGGCAAACGTGCCTACCGGCTTTTGTGGAAACCCCTTACCAGCTCTCCGTACGCACGGATTTAACCGCACAGGGCATGGAAGACGCCATACTGGACGTGTTTGGAAGCGCGAAGGCGCAGGACGTATCCCTTCTTTACTATTCCGGACACGGCATTTTTTCCGACGATGATTCCGAGCAGGGCGCGCTGTTGGGAGCGGACGGTGAGGAAACCATCAACGCGACGCGCCTTCGCACGGTGCTCGACCGAATTCAAGGGCGCAAAATCGTTATTATTGACGCCTGCTACAGCGGCAATATGCTGGTCGCCTCGGCGGCATCCGAACACGGAGTCGTCGATATACCCACTGCCGAGGATTTCGTCAATTCATTCATTTCCGCCTTTTCCAGAAAGAAGCGCAGCAATCTTTCCGCCGACAGCTACTTTGTGTTGACCGCGGCTTCTAAGGATGAGGAGAGCTACGAAGGGCTGGTCAACGGTCGCATGATGGGGCTATTCACCGGCGCGCTTCTGCGGGGACTGGGGTTAAACGCGGCGATTTCAGGCGTGTATCCCGCGGATGCCAACGGCAACAGCGTCGTCACGCTTGCGGAGGCGTTTGCCTATGCTCGCCGCAGGCTCATTCCGGAGGGGCAGCACATTCAGGCATACCCCGAAAATTGCGACTGGTTCGGCTTTATGCGCACGGACCACGCAACCGATTGATCGATATTAGGGAGATACAGCATGAGCAATATTGCGCTGATCATTGCCGGAGGCTCCGGCAGCCGTATGCAGCAGGACATTCCTAAGCAATTTCTCACGGTCAACGAAAAGCCGGTGATTGTGTACACCATGGAAGCGTTTCAGCGCCATGCGGAAATCGACGCGATCGCGGTGGTCTGCCTATCCGGCTGGGAGCAGGTACTGCGCGCCTACGCCCGCCAATTCAATATTGATAAACTGCGCCTCATTGTTCCGGGCGGCGAAAGCGGACAGGCTTCGATTCGAAACGGCGTATTCGCGCTTGAGCAGGAATGGGGCGCGGATGATATTGTGCTCATTCACGACGCAATCCGCCCCATGGTCTCTCAGGAGATCATTTCCGATTGCCTCAAATCCACGCGCGAATTCGGCAGCGGCATTGCCGTAATTCCCTGCGCGGAAGCGATGCTGCAAACCGAAGACGGCGCGGTATCCTCTGGCAGCTATCCTCGCGATCGACTCAAGCGCACGCAAACCCCTCAGGGTTTCCGAGTGGGCGAGCTTGCCGCGCTTCACCGCGAGGCACTGAAAAGAGGAATTGACCAATCCATCGCCTCCTGCACGCTCATGATCGAACTCGGGCGACAGGTGCACTTCTGCAAAGGCTCGGAGAAAAATATTAAACTCACCACGCTGGAGGATATCGATATATTCAAGGCATTGCTGCTGGCTAAGCGCAGCGAATGGCTGAAATCCGATCAATCGTAAACGCATATGAAGCATTTATCTAGTGAAATCTATCGCGCGGATCTGCGCGCCACGCTGCGCGGCGTAGCGGAGCTTTCGCGCCTTTGCGGACGAACGCTGCTGCTCACCGGCGCAAGCGGACTGCTCGGCACATGGATTGCGGACGCGCTGCGCGATTGGAACGAATCGCAGGCGCAACCGATTCGTCTGATTCTGGCGGGGCGCGATACGCGGCGCCTCGCAGAAAGATTCGGACCCGAGGACGAATTCCTGCGATATCAGCAATACGATCTCTCTGCGCCCATATCCATGGATATACGCGCGGACTTTATCATCCATGCCGCGGGAAACGCGCATCCCGCCTCGTTTCGGAAGGATCCCGCAGGCACACTTTCGGATACGGTGCTTGGCGCGCACCGTATGCTCGACTTCGCAACCCATTGCGGCTGTGAGCGCTTCCTGTACGTATCTTCGGGCGAAGTGTACGGAATTGCTTCTGATATGGCAAAACCCATGTCGGAGCATGAGATGGGCTTTATCGATCCCCTCTCTCCCAGAGCGTGCTACCCAAACGGCAAACGCGCCGCCGAAACGCTCTGCGCCATATATGCGACCAATTTGGGATTGCACACGGTCATTGCCCGCCCCTGCCACTGTTATGGACCGAGTTTCACCCCCACGGATGATCGTGCAAGCGCGCAATTTATTCAAAGCGCCGCTATGGGCGAAACCATTGTGCTGCACTCTCCAGGAAACCAGCTCCGCTCATGGTGCTACGCGGCGGACTGCGCCTCTGCGCTGCTCACCGCACTGCTCCATGGACACAGCGCGGAGGCGTATAACATCGCCATTGCGAGCGAAGAATATACCATTGCAGAATTTGCCGCAGAGTGCGCCCGCTTGGGCAATAGCGTGCTAAAGCGCGAATATACGTCTATACCCATGGATTCTCCCATTCCCCATCAGGTACTGAATGCCGAAAAGTTGGAATTCCTCGGCTGGCGCGGGCAATTTACGGCGGATATAGGTATTGAACACTCCATTGGTATAATCCGCGATTGGCGCGCTCTTTACAGCCTTTCTTAATTTCGGAAGGTTGCACAATTGCTTAATAATGTTAACGTGAAATCAACTCCGGCGTTACGCAGCGACTTGACGAACGCGCGTACGCGGGCTATACTGATATGTGTATAGTTATGATATTTCAGCCTCGAGGAGGGTTTCTATATGTATTTAGACCATCATGTTACCGTAAAGATCGCGCGGATACTCAATATGGTAGACAGCGCCGCGCTGCTGATGGATAACAGCGGCAACGTACTGCTGCCGGAGGGCGATCAGCGCGTATTCAATCTTCCGGAAGCCATTCGTTCCAATCCATCCGAACCGCTGGTGTACGGCGGCGTGACGATGATCGGCACCAACGAGGAACAGCCGGTATTCGTGGTATTGCAGGGCAATTCTGAAGAAATTCGCAAGTGTGCGCTGCTCTGCGCCGAAATGATCAATATGCTGCTCAAGGAGGATATGACCTCCACCAGCCGCGAACAGAGTCTGCGGCTGATGCTGCGCGGCGAAGTGGAAACCTCGGAATTTGAATCGCTCGCCGCGGAGCATAATATTGATATGCAGGGCAATCGCTGCGTACTGTACCTGTACTTTCAAGAGCTTGACGCGGAGCCTGCGCTGCAAATTCTGCTGAACGTGATTGATCCGGACACCGATCTAGTCGCGGAAGTAGGGCGTCACTCCATCGCCATTTTGAAGAGCGTTCCGGAAGAGGACAACTTTGAAATGCTGGAAGAATACGCCAGAGCCATTGAAAGCACTTTCCTTTCCGAAACCGGCAAGGATGTGTTTATCGGCATTTCCGAACCGCATGAAGAGCTCATCGATATTCCCGAAGCGTACGAAGAGTCGCGTGGTGCGATTAACGTGGGCAGAATGTACCACTCGAACCGCACCATATTCGTCTACCGCAATTTGTTGCTGGAGCGCTTCCTCAAGGAAGTTTCTCCCGAAATGAGTTCGACCTATAACTCCATGATATTCAACCGCAAAACCGCCCGTCTGTTCAATGAAGAAATGGTGCACACCATTGAAACCTTCTTTGATAACAGCCTAAACCTTTCCGAAACCGCGCGCAAGCTGTACATTCACAGAAATACGCTGGTATATCGTTTAGAAAAGGTACAGCGCGCGATCGGCTTGGATTTGCGCAATTTTGACGATGCGGTCACCTTTAAAATGATGATGCTGCTGGGCAAAAATAACACCGCCCGCAAGCTTCGCCTGTAGCAATTGTATGGTAAGTGCAAAAGCGCTGGCTGTGCCGGCGCTTTTTGCAATAAATCAAATAATCACGCCAATGGAGAATCCCCGATGAATCGAAAAACCATAAAGGCACTGGCGCTGCTGTGGGGCGCGATACTGATTATACTGCTCACGGTATGGCTCACGCTAAGTATGACCGCCCGTTCCGACGCGCCAATGCACATTGTAAGCCAGAGCGAGTTTGATACCATTGAGCGTTACCGCCGCTTGGAACAGGTACGAAGCGCGCTGATGGATGAATACTATGTACCGCTCGATGAAGAGACGCTGTTGACCGGCGCGATTCGCGGCATGATGGCCGCGCCGGACGATCCCTACACCTTTTATTACACACCCGAGGAAATGCAGAAATCCAACGAAGCTTCCAACGGCGTATACCACGGCGTAGGTATGCTGGTGCAGCTTACGGACGACGGCGGCATAGAGGTAGTACAGGTATACCCCGATACCCCCGCCGAGCGTGCCGGTATATTGGCCGGCGATCGCATTATCGCCGTAGATGGCGAACCTGCATCCGGAGAAAACCAGCAGACCTTCAATGAAGCCGTACAGCGCATACAGGGCGAGGACGGCACCGAAGTTGTCATTCGCGTAGAACGCAATGGAGAAAGCATTGATCTAACCGCGCGGCGCGGCGAGGTAAGCATTAGCCACGTCTCCTATGGAATGCTGGAAAATGACATAGGCTATGTGGCGCTCACCCAGTTTACCGGAGACGATGCGGACGGCTTTATTCAGGCTTTGAACGCGTTCAAGGAAGCACAGGCGCGAGGGATAGTTGTTGATCTGCGCAACAATCCCGGGGGACTGCTCGATCATGTAGTGAAGATCTGCGATCAGGTGCTGCCGGAAGGGCTCATTACCTATGTGGAAGACCGCCACGGCAACCGGCAGGAGGAAAAATCCAGCGGCGACTATTGGAATATTCCCATGGTCGTATTGGTGAACGGCAACTCTGCGAGCGCATCCGAGCTATTCACCGCCGCGTTTCAGGATTATGAGCGCGGTCTGGTGATAGGCACCACCACCTATGGAAAGGGGATTGTGCAGTCGCTCATCACCTTTCAAGAAGACGGCGCGGGTATGCAGCTGACTACCGCCAGCTACTTTTCTCCAAAAGGGCGCTCCATTCACTTGACCGGCGTGGAGCCGGATATTGTAGTTGAGCTGAACGAGGATGCGGTGATCGACATCGACCATCCCGATCCTACGCAAGACAATCAGCTCGCCGAGGCGCTGAAAGCGCTGGAACGAGAAATCAATCCGCAATAAATCAACCATAAACAAAGGTTACCATTCACCCATGGGGTGTCGGGGATCGCAATCCCCGACATTCAATCCGCAGCGGCGGCGTGTACGCCGCGAGGACGCGGACCAAGTGTCCGCTTCCTTGCAGGTTTTGCGCCCGGAAATCGCGTAGCG
>JAFUAR010000069.1 GCA_017460585.1 Clostridia bacterium | reverse complement strand
GGACATGGAGGTCGACATCGGCGCGATCAAGGGCATAGGACCTGCTCGGCGCGCGGCGCTCGAAGCGGCGGGCATTCGTACAGCGAGCGATTTGGTGATGCTGTTGCCCAGAGAATATCGCGATTTGACAAATACCGTGTCCCTTGAAGCGTTGCAGCCCGGCGTATTTTCCGCCCTGCGTGTGAGAATTACCGGAGAGGTACGTCAGCAATATGCGCGAAAGCTGGTGATTACCAGAGCGATGGTTACAGACGGAACTCAGGTGATACCTACGGTATGGTACAACCAACCTTGGCTCAAAGATCAGCTGATGCCAGGGCGCGAGCTGCTGCTCTACGGTAAGCCTGAATGGAAAAAGGGCGTGCTCACGTTGGTGAGTCCAACCATTGAGCAGGAGGGCGGCATTATTCCCGTATACCGCGCCATAGCAGGTATTCCCGCTAAGTCGTTTCGTACCCTGATGGAACGCTCGCTGGATGCGCTCGATAGTGCGTGGACGGATGAGTTGCCCGCCGCTATTCGCGAGGAATACGGGCTGTGCGAGCGCAATTTCGCGCTGCGCAACGCTCATTTTCCCATGGATCGCGCATCGTTGGACGCCGCGCGCAGGCGAATCGCGTTCGAGGAGCTTCTGCTGTATCAAACGGCGCTTGTGGAATCGCGCGGCGCAAAGCAGAAAGGCGTACAACTGAACTTTCCTAATGACGCGTTGGATCAATTTTGGTCGCGGCTTTCTTTTGCGCCGACAGGGGCGCAGAGGCGCGTGCTTATGGAAATTGCGGAGGATTTGCGCCAGCCCTACGCCATGGCGCGTATGGTGCAGGGAGACGTGGGCTGCGGTAAGACGGCGATCGCCTTCGCTGCGATGGCGTTGGCGTACCAGTGCGGTTATCAATCGGCATTAATGGCGCCTACGGAGGTACTCGCACGCCAGCATTATGAGAGTGCGCTGCAAGTATTGTCGCCTTTGGGGTGCAGGGTCGGTCTGTTGACGGGTAGTCTTACGGTCAAACAGCATCGCACGGCGCACGATGCGCTGCGCATGGGGGAGTGGGATGTGGTGATCGGTACGCACGCGCTTATTACCGATCAGGTGGAATATGCCCGCCTCGGACTGGTTATAACGGATGAGCAGCACCGTTTTGGCGTAACGCAGCGCAGCAAGCTGGGACAAAAGGGCGCCTCGCCTAATGTTCTGGTCATGTCCGCAACCCCCATACCGCGTAGCCTGTCGCTGGTGCTCTACGGCGATTTGGATATTTCCATAGTAGATGAACTTCCGCCAGGGCGAAAGCCGGTGTCCACACGGGTAGTGCCCGAGAGTAAGCGAGGCGATATGCTCAACTTCATCCGCGCCGAGGTGAAAAAAGGACGGCAGGCATACGTGGTGTGTCCGCTGGTCGAGGAATCCGAGGCGGTAGAGGCATTGTCCGCTGAACAGATCTATGAAGAGTTGCGCACTTCTCTGTTGCCGGATTTGCGCATTGCGCTTGTGCACGGGCGCATGAAGGCGGCGGAGAAGGACGAGGTGCTCGAGTGCTTTCGCATGGGTCAGGTGGATGTGCTGGTTTCCACTACGGTAATCGAGGTGGGCGTGAACGTGCCAAACGCGACGATTATGGTGGTTGAAAACGCGGAGCGCTTTGGGCTTGCCCAATTGCATCAGCTTCGTGGACGCGTGGGCAGGGGATCGGAAGAGAGCTGGTGCTTTCTCATGGCGGAACCCAACGAACGCTTGCGTTTCCTATCGCGTACCAACGACGGCTTTCTGGTGGCTCAGAAGGATATGGAATTGCGCGGTCCCGGCGAGCTGTTCGGTACGCGGCAGTCGGGCGCTGTGGCGGAGGGCGCGATGCTGATGAACTCGGGTACCGAGCTATTAAAGGAAACGCACGATTTGGCGCATTCGCTCATTCACCGTCGGGATACCTTGGAAGCGCAAATCGTGCTTCGTATGGCGCATGAGCGCTATGCGAAACGCTTGAACGAAATTGGAGTAAACTGATTGGTTTGCAGGGCGAAGGGAAGAGTATCGCGTAATACCGACGATTCGATTCTGGAAAAACAACACGAAATCGAGCCGTGCGGCGCTCCAAATTTTGTCGAATACTTGAAAAAAGATGCGGGCTTTGCTATACTCAATAGGTGAATCTATGGTTGTATCCGGGGAGGAATCATCATGTCATTTTTCGGCAATTTAATGAATAATTATATGTATGGCAAGGCGGGACAGAAGGATTATACCGTATCCGATATGCCCGCCAACCGCTTTGAGCTGTTTGGCGCGGTGCTGAAGGTGCGCTGGGGCTCCATGGTGGGTTTGAACCTGCTGTATATGGTGTTCTGGATTCCCGCAATCGTTTGGTCGTTCATCGGGCTCTTACCGCTATTTTCTGTGGAAGACGCTTTTCAGGTCAACACGCCGCAAAGCTATCTTACCATGTATTTACTTGGGTTGATTCCCTGTATATTGATCACCGGTCCCTTTCATGCGGGCGTGACCTACGTGCTGCGCAACTGGGCGCGCGATGAACACAGCTTTGTTTGGAGCGATTTTTGGGAAGCGGTGCGCAACAACTGGAAACAGGCGCTCGTAGTTTCCTTGATTTCTGGTTTATTTCCGTTCCTGACCTATATTGGCGTGATGTTCTACGGGCAGATGATGAATCAAAGCGTGATCTGGGTGGTGCCGCTCGGTCTGCTTTTAATGATTGCGTTCGTGTGGAATCTATCCGAAATGGTTATTTATATGATGATGGTGACCTACGAGCTGAATATCGGCAACCTTATTCGCAATTCCATATTGATTACCTTGGGAAGCCTTCCCAAGGCGCTGGGCATTCGACTGGCGACGCTCGTAGTGCCCGCGCTCGTGCTGGCGCTGGCGTTCATCGCGCCGTCTATTCAAATGCAAGCGTTAATGGTGTGCGCGCTCTTGTACGT
>JAFUAR010000068.1 GCA_017460585.1 Clostridia bacterium | reverse complement strand
CGTACGCAGGAGAATACCGGTCTCTCCGACGATGCTGCCTATCCCTACTACTGCCGCATGGAACCCAACGGTGACAAGAACAACCAGATTCACCTCTACTGGTTTGGCGTATCTCTTCCTTTTGCACAAGCCGATAGCAGCGCACCGAGTGCGCGCCGCGCAGGGATTCAATCCAAGTGCGCGCCAAAACGCCTTCGCCCAGCGCGGGCGCGCGGTGAATGCGCAGCTGTGTGCGCGCCGTCATCCAGAATATGCCCTTTTCCCGCACCAGCTTCGTGCCGATACCCAAGCGCTCCGCGTGCTCGGTGGCGAGATCGGCGCACAGCGTCGCCAGCGCGCTTATATCCATGCGCGCGTCGTAGGCGCAGTGGCTCATGCTGATGAATACGTCCTTTTGAAATGCTTCGCGTTCCATGGTGCAATCCCTTTCCATATTTATAACAGCGTAAATACGCTGCGTTCGCTTTGCAATATGCCCTCGCGGCGCAGCCTGCCGATCTCCGCCGACAGCGCGCTGCGTTCCACGCCCAGATAATCCGCCAGACCCTGCCGGTTGAAGGGAATTTCAAACGTGCGGCTTCCGGCTTTTTTGGCGGCGGTCGCCAAATAGGTCATCAGCTTGTCGCGCGTGGTGCGCTGCGAGGTAATTTCAATCTTCTGGTTGAGCTGCAAATTCTTGCCCGCCACAATGCGCAAAAGGTTGGAAACGAGCCGGTTGTGAAACGCGCAGCCGCCGGTGCATACCCGCAGTATGCGCGCCATGGACAAAAGCAGCACCGCGCCCTCCTGTACCACCTCGACCGATACGGGGTAGCGCTCCACATCGGCGCAGGCGAACACCTCGCCGAACAGTCCGGCGGGCGATACCTCGGTCATGATGCTGCGGTTGCCGTAGAAGTCCTCGCGCACCACCTGTACCTGTCCGGAAAGCACTATGCCGACCCATTCCGCCCTGTCGCCTTCGCGAAATACGTAGCCGCCGCGCACGGTCGCCGCCTCCCGCGCGCCCAGACAATCCAGCATGGCGCTCCGCTCGTCCTCGCGGATGCCGGCAAACAGCGCGCAGCGCGACAAGACCTCGCTATTTTTCATATACTTTGCCTCTTTTGTTGTTTTTCCAACATACTTTGCGCTTTCAGTATAGTATAATTGTGCCATCAAGTCAAGGAGGCGATCGCAAATGATTATGGAAGGCTGTCAGGGCAAGCCCAGAACCCCCACCATCGAGGAGAAGCGCTGCCCGCGCTGCGGAGAGGTAATCGAGATATTCTCGACCGATACCGAGGTTGCCTGCGAGCACTGCGGACAGGTCATTTACAACGATACGCTCAGCTGTGTGCAGTGGTGCCAGTACGCCCGCAAGTGCGTGGGCGACGAAATGTACGAGCACATGATGGAGATCGCGCGGCAGCAAAAGGAGCGCGCTCAGGCGGAGCGCAGGGCGAAACGGGAGGGAAGACCGGCATGATGCGCAAAATCATTCACATTGACGAAGAAAAATGCAACGGCTGCGGCGTTTGCGCGACCGCCTGCCACGAGGGCGCGATTGAAATGGTGAACGGCAAGGCGAAGCTCACGCGCGAGGACTATTGCGACGGCTTTGGCGACTGCCTGCCCGGCTGCCCTAT
>JAFUAR010000067.1 GCA_017460585.1 Clostridia bacterium | reverse complement strand
TTGCCGCGCTGCTGATCGCGTTTTCCGCCGGATTGTCCACGCCGAAGGGTTCCGCCGCCGCGTCCGCCGGAGGCATCCGTTTCCTGCGGGTCATGAGCTCCAATCGAGATACCTGTCTGCCCGTTGGCGGGGAATACCGCGACTGGGTAGAGCTCATCAATACCTCGGAGCGCGCGCAGGAGCTGTCCGGCTGGAGCATTACGCGCGGAATCGACGTGCGCGGGGAGTTTCAGTTCCCCCACTACACGCTCAATCCCGGCGAAACGGTGGTGCTCTACGGCGGCAACGCGGTCAACGGCGCGCCTTCGGATGCGCTCTTTCTGGGCTTTCCCATCAGCTCGGATGGCGACCAGCTGACGCTGAGCGCCAACACCCATCAGGTGATGGATGCTGTGGAAATTCCGCCCATCCCCTCCGGCAGCGTGTACGCGCTGAATGTGGACAGCGGCGCATGGTCCGTAATGAAACCTGCGGACGACTACGGCTGGGGCGTCAAGCTCGACTATGGCACGACCCCGCGCTTTACGCCCTCCGGCGTGTACATTAGCGAAATCATGCCCGTCAACAGCACCACGCTCATGGACAGCCGCGGCGAATATTCGGACTGGATCGAGCTGTACAACGGCGGCGATACCGCCGTAGCGCTGGATGGGTGGAGCCTCACGGACAACGTGTTCCGCCGCAGAAAATTCGTATTTCCCCATATATCCATTGAACCGCACGCCTACCTGCTGGTGTTCGCCTCCGGCACGGAAAATCTCTCCGGCGAGCTGCACGCCGCCTTTCGGCTCTCCTCCAAGGGCGAAAGGGTACTGCTGTTCAACGCGAAGGGCGAAGCGGTCTCTTACATGGATTACGACAGGATTGAATCCGACTGGTCGGTCGCCCGCTCGGACATTGGCACGGTAAGCGTTTTGGACGCGCCCTCGCCCGGCTTTGCCAACGACAGCGACGGCACCATTCGCGCGCTCGACCCCAAGTGGACCATGCCCGTCGCCAACGCCTACGGGCTGTACATCAACGAAGTGATGACCAGCATGGAGGGCGGTCCCGACTGGGTGGAAATTGTGAACGAATCCGGCGCGGACATCGATTTGAGCGGCTTCGGTCTTTCGGACAATCCCTCCAAGCCGCGCAAGTGGCAGTTCCCCGCGGGAACCACCGTTGCGGCGCAAAACGCCGTAATGATCGCGCTCATCGGCAGCGACGGCAGCAAGACCGGCGCGCCGAAGGGCTCCATCACCGCCAATTTCGCCCTGAGCGTAGATCAGACGGAGCGGCTGACGCTCTCCGACCCGACCGGCGCGTCGATCGATCAAATACTGCTCATCGACCAGCGCAGGGGCGTGAGCTACGGGCGCGTGCCCGGCACCGCCGAATACGGCTATTTCGAGGAGCCTACTCCGGGCAAGCCCAATACTACCTCCGCCTTCCGGCGAGCGGCGCGGGAAATTTCGTTCTCGCACGAGGGCGGGCTGCAGTCCGGCGCCATTCAGTTGGAGATGCGCACCTCGGAGGGCGTGAACATATACTACACGCTGGACGGTTCCGTTCCGACCACCGCTTCCAACCTGTACGTAAGTCCCATTCCCATTATGCAGAACACCGTGGTTCGGGCAATGGCGGTGGGCTCCGGCGTGCTGCCGAGTTCGGTGGCGACGCGCACCTTCCTGTTCGATACGCCCAGAGGAATGAAGGTAATCTGCGTAGCGGGCGATCCGGAGGAGCTGACCGGCGAATACGGCACGCTCATTACCTCCAAACCCGGCAACGGTTACGATGTGCACGCCGAAATTTACGACCAAAACGGCATTACTCAGGTTTCGCAGGACTGCTTCTTCAAGCTGAACGGTTCCGGCAGCATCAAGATGTTCGACCAAAAGGCGTTCCGGCTCGTCGCCAAAAAACAATACGGCGACAACCGCTTCCACGCCGACCTGTTTGATTCTTTGGATTACGACACCTACAAAGCGGTCGTGATTCGCTGCGGCGGACAGGATAACCACTTGGCGCTTTTGCGCGACGTGCTGCTTTCATCGCTGGCGAAGGACACGCTGGTGCTGTATCAGGAAAGCCAACCCGTATCGGTGTATATCAACGGGCAATACTGGGGCTTCTACTTCATGCGCGAGCGCGTATGCGAACAGATGATTTGCCAGCACGAGGGTTGGGACGAACCCAAGGATTTGGATATTCTCAAGGGCACCGGTCTTTCCGTATTTCAGGGCAGCAAGGACTACTGGACGGAAATGATGGACTACGTCAAACGCAACGGCGTAAAGACTGATGCCAACCTGCAAACGCTGCGCACGTATATGGATGTGGAAAACTATCTGGAATACGTGATGCTGGAAATGTATACGGATAATCAGGACTTGGGCAACGTATGCGTGTACCGCAACCGCGGCGGCGACGGGCTGTGGCGCTGGGTATTCTTCGATTTGGATTTGGGCTTCCGCGCCAACGTGGACCCCGTTTCCGGCTGGGCAAGCTCCTCCGGCAAGGTGGGCACCATTACCACCCAGACCAACGTGCTGTTCCGCGCGCTCATGCAAAACGAATACTGCCGCGAATATTTCCTGAGCCGTTTTGGCGAAATGCTGACGACCAACCTGAGCAGCGAATATGTGCGCACCCGCCTGCGCGAGGTATACGCCTCTATGCAGGAGGAAATGAAGTATTCCACTCAGCGCTGGGATGTGGATTACGCCGACTGGCAGGGTTACGTAAACGCCGTAGACAAGTACGCGGAAAAGGAAACCAGCCGCGTGATCAACTCGCTGATTAAGCAGTTCAGCCTTTCCGATGCGGACGCGCAGCGCTACTTCGGCGCCGCGATGGCGCAGGAGGGAATGCAGTAATTATCCGTTACTGTTCCGCCTACGGCTTCACAGTAAGTGGACGGGGGATTCCATCCCCCGCCACTGCCACCCCCCTCAGTTTTTGCTAAAATCGCTACGCGATTTCCGGGCGCAAAACCTGCAAGGAAGCGGACACTTGGTCCGCGTCCTCGCGGCGTACACGCCGCCGCTGCGGATTGAATGTCGGGGGTTGCGACCCCCGACACCCCCATGGAATGAATAGTAACAATTATCCACGAGCGGGGAGCGATTTTCATTCACTCCCCGCTATTTTTATTTCCATTGAAGCATAATGTTAGAGAGGTATATTGATATGGATATTTGGGAAAAAATGGCTGAAAAGGCAAAAGAACAGTATCATCCGAAGGAAGTGTCGCCTTTTGTATACGCCCACCATGTCGTGTGCGCATTAGAGGCGGAGAATGGGGAAATCTATACAGGGTTTTGCATTGAAAGCTGCAGCGGAGTGCTGAATCTATGCGCGGAGCGAGTAGCCGCATTGAATATGTATGTCAATAGCGGGCAGACGAAGATTCAACGCTTAATCGCGTTTCGCGATCAAACGCCGAGGGGCGGAGGCAGCGGTATGCCCTGCGGAGCCTGCCGCGAATTTCTATACCAATTGAACGAAGAAAATGAGAACATGGAAATCATGTATGATTTTGACAAAAGGGAAACCGTTACCTTAAAAGAATTAATGCCGAATTGGTGGGGAAAGGAACGCTATGCCGAAGTTACTGTTCCGCCTACGGCTTCACAGTCAGTAGACGGGGGACACGTCCCCGCCCGCTGCGCGGCGCTCAAATTTTCAATTCGGCGGTGTCCCGCTCGATTCTTTGAATCGACCGGGACAGTCGGCAAAACCGACCGCAAAACCCTTGGTTTTGCGCCTTCGTCCGCGGTTTTGACTGAAAGTCAAAACTTGAAAACCCTTTCGGGTTTTCAACCTTGCCATCCCCCTCAGGTTTTGCTAAAATCGCTGCGCGGTTTTCGGGCGCAAAACCTGCAAAGAAGCGGACACTTGGTCCGCGTCCTCGCGGCGTTCACGCCGCCGCTGCGGATTGAATGTCGGG
>JAFUAR010000066.1 GCA_017460585.1 Clostridia bacterium | reverse complement strand
GGCTGGACGCTGGAAGTTGTTCCTTTTACCGATTATGTATTGCCCAACACCGCTCTGGAGGACGGTGAGCTGGATGCGAACTACTTCCAGACCATTCGTTACCTGCAGGAGCAGAATGAAGTTCGCGGCTTGCATCTGGTCGATGTAAAGGGTATCCATCTGGAGCCCATGGGTCTGTACGGCGCGGCGTTCTCCAGCATCGCGGATATTCCGGACGGCGCTTCCATCGCAATCCCGAACGACGGTTCCAATGAGTCCCGCGCGTTGAAGCTGCTGGCGGACAATGGTTTGATCACCCTCTCCGCAACCGATGATCTGTACGATCTGAGCCATGTAGCGGAGAATCCCAAGAATATTGAACTGGTTGAGCTCGCCGCCGAGGAAATTACCCATCATCTGGAAGACGTGGACGCGGGCGTAATCAACGGCAACTACGCACTGGAAGCGGGTCTGAATCCCGGCACCGACACGTTGGTATTGGAAGCCGCCGACAGCGATGAGAGCTACAAGTACATCAACTATCTGGTTGTAAAGGAAGGCAATGAGGATTCCATCAAGACGCAGGCGCTGATCGCCGCCTTCTCCACTCAGGAAGTTGTGGACTTCATCAACGAAACCTACACTGGTTCCGTAATTCCCGCGGCGGATCTGGTAGACTAATGATCGAGGGAAAGCGTTATCGGGACAGGGGAACTCTCCCCTGTCCCATATATGTGTTTTACGGCGTCTGAACTGACGCAAATGAATTGAAGGAGCGAAGTTTATGATTGAGATCACCCATCTAAGCAAGAGCTTCGGCGATCTTCGGGTATTGGAGGATATCTCCCTGCATATTAACGACGGAGAGATCTACGGTATTATCGGGCAGAGCGGCGCGGGAAAATCTACCCTGCTACGCTGTATCAACGGTCTGGAAAGCTATCAGGAGGGCAGCGTCAAAATTGATGGTCAGGAAGTGCGCTCCCTCTCCACAAAAGAACTCCACGCCCTGCAAAAGCAGATGGGCATGATCTTTCAGAACTTCAATCTACTTTCCCGTCTGAATGTATTCGACAATGTAGCGCTGCCCATGCGGTTTGCAGGGCTCAATCCGCGTAAGCCTGAAAACAAACAGCGTATACTGGATTTAATTGAACTGGTGGGACTTTCCGATAAACTCAAAGCGAAGCCGCGCGAGCTTTCCGGCGGACAAAAGCAGCGCGTCGCCATCGCCCGCGCGTTAGTATTGAATCCTCGCATATTGCTCTGTGACGAAGCGACTAGTGCGCTCGATCCCCGCATCACGCAGGGTATATTATCGCTTTTAACCAAAATACGTGATGAGATGGGAATCACCGTGGTAGTCGTAACCCATCAAATGGAGGTCGTGAAACAAATTTGCGAACGCGTATCCTTCCTAAAGGACAGCCGCCTGATTCAGGAGGGGCGTCCGGAAGAGCTGTTCGTAATGCCCAACGAGGATATTCGCGCTTTCTTGGGCAAGATCGATGAAGCGTTGCCGGATACAGGGCGATACATCAAGCTATTCTTCACCGAAAATGCCTTTGAATCCGAAGTTATTTCTACCATGGCGCGCGAGTTAAATGTTCCATTTTCCATTTGCCGTGCAAATTTGGAAGATTTCCGTGGCAAAATACTGGGTAGTTTGGTGCTGAACGTGCGCCAAGCGGATGGCGACCGCGTTCTTCAGTACCTGAGCGATAAAAATATTATTGTTGAGGAGGGATATTAATATGCTGGATCAGCAAATGTGGGATATGATTTGGAAAGCGTTTGGTCAAACGCTCACCATGGTACTCTGGTCCACCCTCTTTAGCGTGCTGCTGGGAATGATTCCTGCCGTGCTGCTTACGCTGACCGCGCCGGATGGATTGAAGCCCAATAAACCGGTATACAGTGTGCTAAGCTTTATTGTAAACGTATTTCGTTCTTTTCCATTCATCATATTGATGGTGCTGGTTATTCCCCTCACCCGTGCCATCGCCGGCAAGGCGATCGGCACTCGCGCCGCCATTGTTCCGCTGACCATTTCAGCCATACCGTTTGTTGCGCGCGTAATTGAATCGGCGTTTCGTGAGGTGGATCCTGGGCTCATCGAAGCCGCGCGCAGCTTCGGCGCGAGCAATTTGCAAATCTTCATTCGAGTATACTTCAAGGAGGCGTTTCCCGCGATTCTCTCCGGCATTATACTCACTATGATTAGTCTGGTGGGCTACAGCGCCATGGGCGGCGCGATTGGCGCGGGCGGATTGGGCGATGTCGCCATTCGCAAGGGATATCAGGCATATAAAATTGAATATTTAATCGCAACCAGTTTGGTATTGATTGTATTCGTACAACTGGTGCAGAGCATTGGAAACAAAATATACAACAAGCTGAGCTAAAAATCTACGTAAGAACGAGGAGCACCCACATCGGGCGCTCCTCGTTCTTTATGTCATAATAATAACTACAGTGCGTTGACTTCCGCCTGAGAAGTGAGCTGTACGCCTAGATCAATGAGCTTCTGCGTGCTGATCTCCTGATCGGACAGGCGCAGTATCATGAGCGCGCGATCGCCAGTAGATCTCAGGAACGAATACATATACTCTACCGATGCGCCAGTTTCCTCAATGAGCTCCAGCAGCTTACACAACCCGAGTGGCACATCCTCTACCACTGCGCAAACTACATTATTCACCCTTGCGGTAAAGCCGGCGGAGCGCAGCAGGCGCAGCGCGTTATCAATGCTGTTTTCCTCAATGATGATGCGAATAATGCCAAAGTTCTGCGTATCCGCCACAGAGAGCGCCATTAAATCAATGCCGTTGCTGCCCAGCAGGTGCGTAAGCTCACGCAGCGAGCCCGGCGTATTTTCAAGAAAAACCGATATCTGTTTTACAAACATCCTGTTCACCTTCCATGCCAAATTACAACTTTCTATGATCGATGACGCGCTTTGCCTTGCCCTCCGAACGTGGAATGGACTTGGGCGCCACGAGCTTTACATTGGTGGCGATGCCCACCACACTCTTGATTTGATCGGTTATGTTCTTGCGCACCTGCTCGATATGGGAAATCGTATCTGAGAACATTTCCTCCGTCATTTCCACCTGAACCTCCATGGTATCCGAGGAGTTGACCCGATCCACCACCAGCATATAGTGCGGCGCAACACCCTTAATACCCACCAAAACCGATTCGATCTGGCTCGGAAACACGTTTACCCCGCGAATGATCAGCATATCGTCCGTTCGACCGGTAATGCGCGTCATGCGCACAGTCGTACGCCCGCAGGCGCAGGGTTCCGGATTCAGCGAGCAAATATCGTGCGTGCGGTAGCGAAGCATGGGCATACCTGTTTTGGTGATGGTTGTAAATACCAGCTCGCCGCTTTCCCCATAGGGTAGCGGTTCGCCCGTGGCGGGGTTGATAATCTCGGCAATGACGTGATCCTCGTTAATGTGCATACCATCCTTTTCGAGGCAGGCAAAGGATACGCCGGGTCCGGCAATCTCGGTCAAGCCGTAAATATCGCACGCGTCTATACCCAGCAGTTCTTCAATATGAACGCGCATTTCTTCGGTCCAAGGTTCCGCGCCAAAACAGCCTGCCTTGAGCTTTAAATCCACATTGGGGTCCAAACCCATATCGCGAACCGTTTCGCCCAGATACGCCGCGTAGCTGGGCGTGCAGCACAGCATGGTTACGCCCAGATCCTTCATCATGAGAATTTGGCGCTGCGTGTTTCCCGAAGACATGGGCAACACCATTGCGCCGATCTTATCCGCCCCCTGATACGCGCCGAAGCCGCCGGTAAACAAACCGAAACCGTATGCCACCTGCACGATATCGTCCGGCGTGCATCCCGCAGCAGTAAGCGTGCGCGCCATCATTTCGCTCCACACATCCACATCATTTCTGGTATATCCGGATACAATGGGATGCCCTGTGGTACCGGAAGAACCCTGTATGCGCACGATATCGCGCTTAGGCGCCGCGAGCAGCCCGAAGGGCCACTGATCGCGCAAATCCGTCTTCTCCATGAAGGGCAGGTATTTCAAATCTTCAATGCCGTGAATATCCTCGGGGCGAATGCACTTGGCGTCCATACGCGCGCGATATACCGGCACGTGATCATATTCATAGCGCACGGTCTGCACCAAACGCTCGCTCTGGAGCTGCGCGCGTTCATCGCGACTCATACACTCCATACGCGGATTGAATATGCGATGCTCTCTGTCGTTTCCCATTTCCCTCTTCTCCTCGTATCGTTCAATCAGCCCTTCACCTGAGACGCTACCAGCTTTTCGGCGGCATACATTTTGCGCAGCTTGGGCTTTTCGATCTTTCCGGTTGGATTTCTAGGCACTTCCGCAAATATAATCTTGCGCGGGCGCTTATATCTGGGAAGTCCCTTGCAGAACGCTTCAATATCTTCCTGGGTGCACTGTGCGCCGGGTTTAAGCTCGATAATGGCCGCGGCGATCTCGCCAAGTCTCGGATGCGCCAGCCCAATGACCGCTACATCCTTGATGGCTTCGTGCGCGCGCAGGAAATCTTCAATCTGCACAGGATACAGGTTCTCGCCGCCGGTAATAATAACGTCCTTCTTGCGGTCTACCAGATAGATGAAGCCATCGGGATCCTGCATCGCCATATCGCCAGTATAGAGCCAGCCATCGTGCAGCACTTCGCGCGTCGCCTGCTCATCCTTATAGTAACAAGTCATCACGCCGGGGCCCTTGACCGCGAGCTCGCCCACATCGCCCCGCTGTACATCTTCGCCCTTTTCATTAATAATACGCACTTCCCAACCGTATCCGGGAATGCCGATTGCGCCGACATGATCGATATTCTCTACGCCCAGATGCACGCAGCCTGGACCTATGGATTCGGAAAGACCGTAATTGGTATCGTACTGATGATTCGGGAAATGCTCCTTCCAACGCTTAATGAGACTCTGCGGAACCGGCTGTGCGCCAATATGCATGAGTCGCCATTGCTCCAGCTTCAAGCCGCTTAAATCAATATCGCCGCGATCAATGGCATCCAGAATATCCTGCGCCCACGGAACGAGCAGCCAAACAATGGTGCACTGCTCGTCGGATATGGTCTTTAATATGCTTTCCGGCGTTACGCCCTTGAGCAGTACCGCGCGCGATCCGGAGTAAAGACTGCCAAACCAATGCATTTTCGCACCGGTATGATACAGCGGCGGGATACACAGAAATACATCCTCTCTCGTTTGTCCATGATGATTCTGTTCGACCTTAGCCGAATGCGAAAGACTTTCGTGGTTGTGCAATATCGCCTTGGGGAACCCTGTGGTACCAGAGGAAAAATACACAGCCGCATCGTCTTGTTCGGTAAGCGGAACGTTCGGAGATGCGCTCAAAAAATTTGCCGCCAAATGCAAGTAGTTTTCCGCAAACGTAGGACAGTTGTCGCCTACGTAAAACAACAGCTTTACGCGATTGAGTTGGTCGACGATTTCCTCAACTCGACCGATAAACTCGGGACCAAAAAACAACGCGTCCACATCCGCCAGCTCGCAGCAATACTGAATCTCCTCGGCCGCATAGCGATAGTTAAGCGGCACCGCCAACGCGCCGGTTTTCAATATGCCAAAGTAGATGGGCAGCCATTCCAACCCATTCATGAGCAATATGGCGACGCGATGCCCCCTGCGTATACCGCGACTCATCAGCAGGTTAGCGCAGCGATTCGCCTTTTCATCGAACACCTTCCAAGTGATATCGCGACGGAACGCGGTTTCACCGCCGGACTCAACCAGACTATATTCCTTCCATGTCACGCGGCGAGTCTCTCTTACATCGGGATTGATCTCCACGAGCGCGACCTCATCGCCAAATTCGCGGGCATTTCTTTCCAACAAATCAGTAATCGGCATTGTGTTTCCTCCAAAATAAAACCGCCCTCTTCATAAGAGGGCGGAATAATAACCGCGATACCACCTCAGTTCGATATCCTCTCGCGAAGGATATCCTCTGCAAGTGTATGCCACATACACTTTACGCTGTAACGGGCGCCCCGTCGCAGCCTACCGGGCGTTCGCCTTTGGGTGCGCGGCTCCGGAATGTATTCTTCGCACCAATCCCACCGTCTTGCAGCGACCGACGGCTCTCTGCAGGAATTTTCATTGCGAATACTTGTTTCCTTCCCAGCCTTTTAACATATTCTACAACCAAACCCGTTATGGGTCAAGTAAATTTTGTGTGATAAAATTTACGAACTTTCCTATCAATCCTGATTCGGCTCAATGGAGGTAAACGGCACTTCATTGTCGCCATCCTGCCAGAGACGCTCGATGTTGTAGTACTCTCGCTCATCCGGATGGAAGATATGCACAATGACCTGCGCGTAGTCGAGCACGATCCACTTTGAATCGTGATGTCCGTCCTTGCGGCGCGGATTGATTCCCTCTTCCGCGAGCTTATCCTCCAAATCCTCCGCGAGCGTACGCACCGCCTGAATATTTCGCCCGCTGGCGATCAAAAAATAATCGGTGATGGACGTCAAATGATCCACCTTTAAAATCGTCAGATTCAAAGCGCCCTTTTCATCCAGTATCGTCGCCATCTTCTTAACGAGCTCCAAAGCCTCCATGAAGATACCTCCTTAGCATTCGTTAATCAATTGAATCGTTTTATCGTGCGGCGTTCCCCCGCTCTTGCGCACGTATTCGCTTGTCAAGCGCGCACATTCTCGCGCTGCCAAGGCGATATCCCGCTCCGCGAGCGAACGAACCCGCTCCAACCCCTCAAAGGGCTTGCGATTGGGCTCGATAAAATCCGCCACATATATGAGCGCCTCCAGAGGCGACATATTCGCTCCGCCCAGCGTATGCTTGCGAATGGCACTCAATATTTCCGCATCCTGAACGCCGTAGCGTTCTTTGGCGAGCAGCATTCCGGCGGGGGCATGCAGCACCTGTGGAGCGGAAAGCTCCGCTTCATCCGTATCCGGAACCTCGTTTGCCACGCGCCGCTTCATTTCTTCCTTATCCATGGACTTGGCGCAATCGTGCAATAATCCGGCGAGATATGCGCGCATAGGATCGATTCCGTAAACGGGCGCAAGCGCCTTCGCCGTTTGTGCCACGCCCAGCGTATGGACATAGCGATCGGGCTTCAAGGTATCGCGCAGCGTTTCGTCAATTTCTTCCCAACCCATGGCGCACAGATATAAACCCCTTTGGCGAATCATCTCCGCAACCCGCGGTGAAATCAAACGGTCAATGTTCTGCCCACGCGCAATGCGACTGCGAATTTCTGTGGAAGAAATATCGGGACCCTGCGCTTCCACGAGTTCGGCTTTCACGCCGCATTCACGTTCGAGTTTCCGCAGAGCCAATTCGATCTGCGTTGCGTCTACGCCCGGTCGATGCACCACCGCGAAGATACACCGCTTCGCCACTTCGCGAATATCCTTCCATTGCGACAGTATGCGCAGCGTATCGGCGCCGATAATATAGACCCATTCGCAATGCGGATGCGCTTCCGACAGCGCTTTGAGCGTATCTACAGTATAGGTCGTGCCCTTGCGACGAATCTCAATATCACTCACTTGAGCCCCAGAAATCGCTTCCGCCGCGCATAGAGCCATATCCAGCCGATCTCGCGCGGACGCGACACATCGCTTATGCGGAGGATCGCCCGCAGGGAGAAACCAGAGCCCATCGAGCGTCAACGCGCTGCGAACCGCTTCCGCGATTCCGGTATGCCCCAGATGAATCGGATCAAACGTTCCGCCCATGATGCCGACACGCATAGGCGCTCACCCTCCAAATTCGCAATCTGTTTTCATTTAACCGAATATCGCGTTTACGAATTCACGCGCGTCAAAGGGCTGCATATCGTCCAGCTGTTCACCCAGACCGATGTAGCGCACCGGCAATCCCAGCTCGTTACGAATCGCGATGTCAATTCCGCCCTTCGCCGTGCCATCCAATTTTGTGAGTATAATGCCTTGCAAATTGGCAACCTCGGAGAACACCTTCGCCTGCGCCAATCCATTCTGTCCGGTAGTCGCGTCAATGACCAACAGCGCGCTGAGCGAAGCCTCCGGATATTCGCGCTCCACCACACGGGATATCTTGCGCAATTCCTCCATGAGGTGCGCTTTGTTATGCAGGCGACCGGCGGTATCCACAATCAGCACATCCGCGTGCTTGCTCTTGGCCGACTGAACGCCTTCAAATACCACGGAAGCGGGATCGGCGCCTTCAAATTGGCGCACGATCGGCACGTTCGCTCGTTCCGCCCAAACCGAAAGCTGATCCGCCGCCGCCGCTCGGAAGGTATCGCCCGCGCAGATAATGACGCGGCGCCCCATTACCTTCATACGCGAAGCGAGCTTACCGATGGACGTGGTCTTTCCCACGCCATTTACGCCGATCACCAAAATCACCATCGGGCTTTCGAGCGGCATGGGATCCGCCTGCAATATGTCGATCAATATATCCTTGAGCGCCTCCCGCGCCTTCGCGGGATCGCCAATCTTCTCCGAAGTACACTTTTCACGCAGGCGATTTACGGCGAGTTCGGTGGTCGCCATACCCACATCCGCCATGATGAGTATATCCGTCAAATCCTCATAAAACGCGTCGTCCAGCTCGGTATAGCTTTCCACCAGTTCGTCCATGCGTCCGGAGAAAACCTCGCGCGTTTTTTGCATTCCCTTCTTAATGCGATCAAACAATCCCATGGTGTATCTACCTCCATATGAACGCTATACCGCCTCGCTGAGCATGACGGATACCGTTTTGGAAATTCCCTTTTCTTCCATTACCACGCCGTAGAGCGAATTGCAGCGTTCCATCGTTCCCTTGCGGTGGGTAATGACGATGAACTGCGTGTTTTCCGAATACGCCTTGAGGTAATCGGCATAGGTATCGATATTCGCGTCGTCCAGCGCGGCCTCAATCTCATCCAATATGCAAAACGGCGTAGGCTTCAGCTCCAATATTGCGAACAATATCGCAATCGCCGTTAGCGCGCGCTCGCCGCCAGAGAGAAGCGAGAGCATTTGCAGCTTCTTACCGGGCGGCTGTGCGACGATCTCAATACCGCAATTGAGCGCGTCGGTCGGATCATTCAGGCGCAACTCCGCCTTGCCGCCTCCAAACAGTCGAACAAAGGTCTGCTGAAAATTCGCGTTCATCAACGCAAATTGTTGGCGGAACTGAGTCTCCATTTTCTGCTCCAGCTCCTCCACAATGCGCTGCAAATCATCCTGCGCTCGAAGCAGATCGTCGCGCTGACCGGTAAGCTCCGCCACGCGTTCGCAGGTTCGGCGATACTCATCCACAGCGGCTACGTTTACCGTACCCATTTCGCGAATGCGTCCACGAATCGCCTGCACCCGCTTTTCCGATTCGGAAAGCTTGAAATTCTCTATTAGGTATTCCTCCGCGCCCGCGTAGGTCAGCTCGTAATCCTCCCAAATACGGTCGGTAATCTGTTTATGCTCCGCCTCTACGCGCGTAAGCTGCAGCTGCGAACGATGGTGCTTTTCCGCAATCGCGTCCGTATCCTGCCGCAGGCGTTCAGATTCCTGCATACAGTTCTGCAAACGCTTTTGCGCCTCTATACGCTGCGCGTCGATCTGCGCAAAGCGTTCCCGCGAAACACGAAGCTGCTCGCGCTCTTCGGTCAGCAGCGCGTCTTCTCGCCCATACTCCTTACGCTGCGCGTCGAGCGCCTCGGCACAGCGGGATAGCGCTTCCGCGGTATCGGCAACGATCTGTTCGGTATTCTCCGCCTGAGCCCGAAAGCGCTTCAATTC
>JAFUAR010000065.1 GCA_017460585.1 Clostridia bacterium | reverse complement strand
CGCGGACCAAGTGTCCGCTTCCTTGCAGGTTTTGCGCCCGGAAACCGCATAGCGGTTTTAGCAAAACCTGAGGGGGTGGTAGTGGCGGGGGACGTGTCCCCCGCTACTTACTGTGAAGCCGTAGGCTGAACAGTAACCTTTTCGTGAATGCGTTTCACTTCATTATATAACAGCTCCGCTGTATCCTTCGCGTCGTCTCCGGGCATATATTCCCGCTGCGCCCTGCGCATACGCTCCATCGCCTCTCCGTTATTTTTGAGCATATCGCGAACCAAGCCGACAAGGCGATTCGTATCCGGACAATACGCCGCGATTCCATGCGACTGCATCATATCCGGATTGTGCAACTCCTGCCCCGCGAGTTGACCAAACAGTATGGCTGGAATATTGAGCGCGACCGCTTCCATTACGCTGTTGGGGCTGGCGCGCATCACTAGAATATCCGAATCCAGCATGATATCCTGTATATTTTCCACAAAGCCCATCACGTTCACGCGCCCGTAATACTCCTTGGTAAACGCCTTCTTGAGCTTGGCGCGCAACGCCTTATTCCTGCCGCAAACCACGTTCACCTTTGCGTCGGTTCCACGCAGCAGCTCGCGCGTAACTACGCGAATCACGCCGGAACCCTCCGACCCGCTCATGACCGTAATGGTAACGGGTTGGTTCGGCGTATAGTTCTCTCTGCGCTTTCCCATAAATCGAGAGCGCACGGGAAAACCCACTTGACGAAGCCTTTCCGGCAGCACGCCGCCCTGCAAGCTGGAATCGTACGACTCTTTGGAAGGCGCAAGCACCATATGAATGCGCGGATCGAACCAGAAGGGCGCGATGTCGATCAAATCCGCCTCGTGCGCAATCAGCGGAATATCGAGCCCCATCTCCTCCAAAAGGGAACAAATGCACCCCAAAAATACTGGATGTACCGAAAGGATGCAATCCGGTCGGTATTCCTCGATTAAGCTCTGGAAGCGGTGGCGAATCATAGACGCCACAGCGGTTTGCACCGGTCCCTTGAATTTGACGCCCATTGCGTAGTTGAACTGCCACGTCTTTCCGGGCAGGCGCGTGATGGGACCATACGTCTTCTCGGCGCATACCTGCATGACCTTATCCATGAGATCGAATCCGTCTATAGTCAATACGTCCAAATCAGGATAAGCTTGAAGGCGCTCCTCCAGCGCGTCGGATATACTCTTGTGTCCATGCCCGGTATACAGGGCGGTAATAATCAGCAGCTTAAGCATTTCTCTTCTCAATCCTCTTAATTATTTTTTGAATTCTGGGGCGATTGTAGCGTTGGATCATAATGGAGCAGAGGTTGCTCACCACGTACAGCGCCATAATGATCGCTCCGTATGGCGCTTCGATCAGCAAAAAGAACAATGGGCTTAGCAAAATCAGCATCCAATGCACGAATTCAGCCGAACACATTTCCAGCACCAGCTTTTTTAGATGCTCCGGATCGCGCAGCATATTGCCCTGTTTGGCGAAGGCGCGTTTAATATACTTGCTCATATCGGGCGTGCGATTTTTCCAATACTTGATGCCAAGCTTCTCATACAGGGCGCCTTCCTTTTCCCAAGAATAGCAGCGAAAGGGAAACGCCTCCGGATTGAACATACCGCGTGGCAGCTTTTCTCCCAGAAAAAACGCCGGAATACCCGTAATACCCACTATAGAGGCGAGCCTTAGAAAAACAAACACGAAACGGGGAAGCACGTCGCGCAAATAAGAATCGCCCGAGGTAAACAGCAGCAGAAAGCAAGAAACCAAGAACAGCAGGTACATTACGAATATGCTCCAGTCTATGGGACGCATACCCGCGCCCGGCTGGTGCTGCGGGTTGCGCAGGGCGGTAATATAAAACAACCCGTAGAGCAACAACGATACTGCGTTGGTCGCAATGCATATGCCGATGAGCACCGTAGCGGAAAAGGCGCTGATTTGTGGATTGAGCAATAATGTAATCACTACCACGTATTGCACCACGGAGCTCGCCTTGCCATACCAGTGCGAGGGATTGACGATGCCGGTTTTGCGCATATAAGCATAACCCAGCGCGAGCAGTATCGCTTCTTTTACAAAAAAGAACAGAAGCGACCAAAACATGAGCGGATAGCGGAACGAAAGCAATATTCCCATCGCCGCTTGCGCCACTTTGTCCGCCGCAGGATCCAAAATACGCCCCAAACGGGTTTCCATATGCAGTCTGCGCGCCAGCACTCCGTCCAGTACGTCGGTAACGCCCGCGCAAACAATGACGATTACCGTAGAGAGCGTATCTTTACACGCGCAGTAGAGCCAAACAAACAGCGGCACCAGCAAAATACGAATTGCGGATAATGCGTTGGGCAGTGTGAGTATTTTTTTTTCAGTCGCGTTCTCCTGCATATATGCCTCTTCCCAAATATCATTCACAAGCCATTTGGGCATAGCTATCCCTCTGGTGCTCCATATTTTACACGATATGTTTTACGTTAAAATGATAAAATGTCGAACTTTCTGTCATAATTTACAATTTCACTGCTTGAGTTCGCTAGACACCGCGTTCCTTGTGAATTATGATGATGCTTCGAGGTGATGACTCTTGGATATAAACAATTTGCGCGAAGTCATTCTTGCCTTCGTTCCGGTATGCGAACAAGAGCGCGAAGATCGGCGCATGATGCTTGAATATATGGATTTATTCCACAATCTTCTGGTTCGGGAAAATGAAATCGCTCATTTTACCGCTTCCAGTTGGCTGGTAAACGCGGATCGAACCCGCGCGTTAATGGTCTACCACAATATATACCGCTCATGGTCATGGACGGGCGGACACGCGGATGGGGACGCCGACCTTCTTTCCGTAGCCCAGCGGGAAGCCATGGAGGAAACGGGATTAACCTCAGTGCATCCTATTTCCCCTTTCCCCATGAGCCTTGAAATACTTCCGGTACCCGCGCACATAAAGCGCGGAAAATACGTGGTGCCTCATCTGCATCTAAACCTGACTTACGCGCTGGAAGCGGATGAAAAAGTCCCAATACACAATCGGCCGGAGGAAAACAGCGCGGCGCGCTGGTTTGCACTGGATGAAGCGGTTTCGCACAGCGAAGAGAAGGATATGCGTATTATTTATTCAAAGCTGAACGAATGGATACGGACGCATGAATAAAGCATATCATTTGCTGCTTTCGGGGTTATTCATTACAAAACATCAACATTTTAGCGAAATAATGTCATATTCGCAAAGTTTTAAACTGCCTGTGCTATAGTTTATACAATCGCCATGGCTGGAGGTGTTTTTTGTATGTCCAAACGCAGGCGCGGAGATCGCATCGACGCAAAGTGGGTACGCGGCAATGATCCCATGCATTTCTTTTTGCCCTATATCTATCCCAATCGCGCGGATAACGAGGCGGTCGTTAAGGAGCAAATCGATTTAACCGCGTTAAATGCCTATCTGGAAAAGAAAAACGCCGGACTGGACGCGAACAAATACACGCTGTTTCACGCGATTTGTCAGGCGCTGGTACATACCATTACGCTGCGACCCAAAATGAACTACTTCATCAAGGGGCATCGTATATACCAACGAAACGATATTTCCCTCGCCTTCGTGGTCAAAAAACAGTTTCACGATAACGGTCAGGAAGCGCTCGCTTTTTTGAAGTTTGGTGCGGATTCCACGATCAATACCGTTCACGACGATATCATGAAAGTGGTACACTCCAGCCGTTCCGAGGGAATGGACGCCACTACCAACGCCATGAACGGCTTTACGAAGATTCCCCGCTGGCTCATGCGCATCGTCATGAAATTTTTGTTCCTGCTGGATTACTACGGACGCGTGCCGCAATCGCTCATTGCGGAAGATCCCAACCACGCTACCGTTTTTATTTCAAACCTCGGCTCCATTGGTCTTAGCGCGGATTACCACCATTTATTCAATTGGGGCACCTGCTCCATCTTCTTGGTCATCGGCGAAAAGCACTGGGTTCCCGTGTTTTCGCGCGACGGTTCTTATGAGATGCACGAAGTGGTCGATATCGCCATTACGCTGGACGAACGCATTGCCGACGGCTTCTATTATGCGAAGACCATCGCTCTGTTCAAGCATATTATGCAGCATCCTGAGCTTTTGGATACGAGGGCGGATCAACCCATTGAATTGTAGAACGATTCCCACGTAAACGGCTGATATGAAAGGCGGAAAAAAAGATGACTGTAAAAACTCCATGGTATTCTAAAATGGGTGTCATTCCTACCCATCTGAATTATCCGGAAGGCACTATGGTTGAGGCAGTGGAGCGCATTGCCGAAAAATATCCCAATCTTCCGGCGTATGATTTTCTGGGCAATACGGTAAGCTACCCGCAATTGGTCAAGGATATTCACGCGGCTGCCGCCGCGCTGCGCGCCTGCGGCGTGTCCGAAGGCGATCGAGTGACCATCTGCCTGCCCAATATGCCCATGGCCATTCAAATGTTTTACGCAGTGAATATGGTTGGCGCCATTGCCAATATGATTCACCCGCTCTCTGCGGAAGGCGAAATCGAATTCTATTTGAACGATTCGGAGTCGGTCGCCGCTATTACGGTGGATATGTTTTACCAAAAGTTCGCCAATATCCGCCGCAACACCCCCAAGCTCAAGACCATGATCGTGTGTTCCATTGCCGATGGGCTCAAGCCCATGATGAAGCTGGGATATCGCTTAACCAAGGGACGCAAAATTCAAAAGCCCGTCCGCGACGGCAGCTGGATGAGCTGGAAGGAATTCCTATCCAAGGGGCGCAGCGTGGTCAATCCGCGCATTCAGCGCACAGCGGAACAACCCGCGGTAGTACTCTATAGCGGCGGTACGACCGGCGTAACCAAGGGCATACTGCTTTCAAACCTCAATTTCAACGCGCTGGGAATGCAGATTATTGCGACCAATCCTATATTCGCCGCAGGCGACAAGATGCTCGCCATTATGCCTATGTTCCACGGCTTTGGTTTGGGCGTAAGCATTCACTCCATGCTGGTCAACGGCGGTCAGTGCATTCTGGTACCACAGTTCACCCCCAAGACCTACGCCGAGCTGCTGCGTAAGCATCGCCCGAACTTCATTGCGGGAGTTCCGACGCTTTACGAAGCGCTGCTGCGCGTAGACGGCGTGGACACTCTCGACCTTTCCTGCCTCAAGGGCGTTTTCTCTGGCGGCGATTCCCTCTCCGTTGAACTCAAGAAGCGCTTCGACGCATTTCTCAAGGATCATGGGGCGAAGATTACCGTGCGCGAAGGTTACGGCACCACTGAATGCGTGACCGCGAGCTGTCTTACCCCGATCGACGAGTTCCGCGAGGGCAGCATCGGCATACCATTCCCCGATACTTACTACAAAATTGTCAAGGTGGGCACCGAGGAAGAAGTTCCCTACGGCGAGGAAGGCGAAATTTGCCTGTCCGGTCCTACCGTAATGCTGGAATACGTCAACCATCCGGAAGAGACCGCCAACACCTTGCGCACCCATGCGGACGGACTGAAGTGCGTGCACACGGGCGATTTGGGCATTATGGATTCCGACGGATTTATCTATTTCCGCCAGCGCATCAAGCGCATGATCATCACCAGCGGCTACAACGTATATCCTTCCCAGATTGAAAATATACTGGATGCGCATGAATATGTGCATATGAGCTGCGTAATCGGCGTAAAGGACCCCTATAAAATGCAGAAGGTCAAGGCGTTTGTCATGCTGAAGCCTGGAATTGAGCCGAGCGCAGAGATTAAAGAGCAGCTGCTGGATTACTGCCGTACCAAGATTGCGAAGTACGCCATGCCCTACGACATTGAATTCAGGGCGGAGCTGCCCAAGACGCTGGTCGGCAAAGTTGCCTACCGCGTGCTGGAAGAGGAAGAAACCAAAAAGAGCGCGTAATTGCGCAATATACAAAATGGACGCGATTTCCGCAATGTGCAGAAACCGCGTCCATAATTTATTCCTGTACAGATAGTATGAGTAAAAGGCCTTTGCGCACCGAAACGACAACTTCATCCGCCGCAAACTCGTTGCTCACTCCAATTGGAAACTGATTGGTGATGGATCCATTTTCCAAATTGTACAGCGCGCCACGTATGGTCACCCCATCGCAGCGATCGCCCATAGAGAACAGCGATAGCTTGCCCGCTCGCCTCGGTATGCATACCTCGCCGTTTCGCACTACGGTTGCCCATGTTACCCCATCCGCCATTTCGACCTGTGCGCCCCTGCACGCGGCAAACGCCAGCGTTTGCAAATTCGCCAACGTATGATCGAGACGACCGCCGAAACCGCCGATAATCAAAAAACGCTCATATCCGCGCTTTAACCCTTCGCGTACACAGAGCATGGTATCCGTATCATCCTTCATTACGGGGTGGCAGCGCGTCAAAATTCCTTGCGGCTCATGTGCAGAATCAAAATCGCCAATAACGAGATTGGGAGTTACGCCCGCATCCATTGCTTTTTTCCAGCCCGCATCCGCGCACAGCACTAGATCTTCCTCCTGCGGCTGATAGGCGCGCTTTATGTCGCCCTCACACCAAGCGGTAAATATCACGCAGCGGGGCGATGGCAAAAAGGAATGTACGGCGCTCAAATCATCAAAAGTCCAAATTGTATAATCTGCGTTGCATAGCGCTTCCCCATCGGCATTGCGCACAAAGCACGTTTGCATACCCAAGCGTTTCGCGCCAAGTATCCCCTCCGGCACATCCTCGAAGACCATGCAATCGGCGTTCTCAATTCCTAGCTTTTGGGCGGCGAGAGCATAAACTTCTCCGCTTTGCTTGCCGCTCCCACCTGTATGCTCGGTCGAACAGCAGCAATCGAACAGATCCATTAGACTCAGCCGATTCAGGCAAGGCTCGTACAATTCAGGCGGAAGCGCCGTAGCAACCGCGAGGCGTACGCCGCAACGCTTGAGCATTCGCACATAACGCACCGCGCCGGACTTGGGCTGCACCTTTTCCGCGTATTCCAAGCGAACCATACCAATCCATTCCTGAACGATATCTTCCCATCGCTCGTTCGGCAGATAATGCGCCACGGTATATTCCGCCGACTCGCGATAGCTTTTTCCGGCGATCGCCTTTCCAAAGCCATCCGGAATGCGCATTCCTCGGCTGGCAAAAAACGCCTTGTCGATCTCGCTCCAAATGCCGAGACTGTCCAGCAGCGTACCGTCTAAATCAAATAACGCCGCTCGAAAAGGCGGCGCTTGCCGCGCACGAATATTATTCATGGAATTCATCCTCGCTGTGCGCCTCCATAAGCGCATCCGCGCAGCGCATTCCGTCTACCGCGGCGGATAGTATACCGCCGGCATAGCCCGCGCCTTCGCCGCAGGGATATAAACCGCTTAGCTCGGACATACAGTTCTTACCGCGCAATATACGTACCGGAGAGGATGAACGCGTCTCTACACCCGTCAGCACCGCATCCGGATGCGCAAAACCCTTGAGTTTTTTATCAAACGCTGGAATCGCCATACGCATTGTTTCCACCACATATTCCGGAAGGCAACCGTCCAACTGAGTCCATCGTACCCCGGGGCGTACGCTAGGCTCCACCTTACCTGCGCAGACGGAGGGACGATGATTGAGGAAATCCCCCACCTTTTGCGCGGGAAGCGAACCGTTTCCGCCGCCCAACGCATACGCGGCGCGCTCCCATTTCCGCTGGAAGCGCACGCCCGCGAGCGGATCATTCCCGCCAAAGTCATCCGGCTCTACATTGACCAATAGCGCGCTGTTGGCGTTTCGCCCTGCTCGGGCGAAATTACTCATACCGTTCACCACCGCACCGCCCGCTTCACTTGCGGCGGATACCACCTGACCGCCCGGGCACATACAAAAGGTGTATGCAGAACGACCGTTTGGCAGGTGAATACTCAGCTTATAGTCCGCGGCTCCCAGTGCGGGATGTTCCGCGGATGCGCCATACTGCGCACGGTTGACGCTGCTTTGCAAATGTTCAATGCGCGCGCCTATGGAAAATGGCTTGCGCTCCATGGGTACCTGCAAGCGCTGGAGCATTTCGAACGTATCGCGCGCGCTATGCCCCACCGCCAAAATGATATCCGAAACCGCAATTTCTTTTTCACCCTGCGGCGTTTGCAGAAAAGCTGCTGTAATTTTTCCTTCCTCGGTTCTCAGCCCGATCAGCTTTGTGCAAAACCACACTGTACCGCCCAGCGCCAATATTTGCTCGCGCAAACCGGCGACCACGGTGCGCAGGTGATCCGTGCCGATGTGGGGCTTCGCCATATACAGTATTTCCTCCGGCGCGCCCGCGCCGTAGAACAACTCGAGCACCTCGCGACAGCGAGGGTCTTTAATACCCGTGGTCAACTTTCCGTCGGAAAACGCACCTGCGCCGCCCTCGCCAAACTGCACGTTGCTCTCCGGATTCAGCGGTTATCCATTCCAAAACGCCTCTACATCCTTCACGCGTTGATCGACCAGTTTCCCACGTTCAATTACGATGGGGTTCAAACCCGCCTGCGCCAATCTGAGCGCGGCAAACAAACCCGCCGGTCCCATTCCTACTACGAGCGGAGGGTGGGCGAGCGGCTTCGCTTTGGGCAACGGAAGGTCGCGCCAAGGCGCGACCTTCTCGGCGTTTAGGGGAATATGTGCAGGGTGGCG
>JAFUAR010000064.1 GCA_017460585.1 Clostridia bacterium | reverse complement strand
TCCATCATAATAGACGTTCTGAATGTTGTGAAGCATATAATAGTCAATGTAGCGCACGCCCAGACGGTCAAGCTGGCTCTGGAAGAGCTCTTCAATCCCCTCCTCCGGAATATTCAGAAAAGTGGGAAACTTGGTAGCCACCGTGAAGCTGTCTCTGGTATGACGTTCCACCAACGCCTTGCGGGTGGCTTCCTCACTCTTTCCATTGTGGTAGACATAGCTGGTGTCAAAGTAGGTATATCCTCGCGCCAAAAATTCATCGACCATTGCATTGAGCTTCGCATAGTCGAAATCCTCCGGTCCGCTGAACACCGGCAAGCGCATCATGCCAAATCCCAATCTGCTTTTTTCCATCTTCATACCCCTCCTAAATGGTCTATCGTCTCTTGCTACGTCTAATGGAGAATCGCTCAGGCGCCTCATTCGACCCCTAAAGAAGCATGAACCCCTCACCATTGTACGGCTTTCAAATGCCCCGCTTCGCCTTTTCCAGCGCGGCAATGACCCTGTCGCACCAAACGTCGAACTCAGGGTCCTCCACCTGACACTCGTCCGGATGGGCAAAAATGTAATCCAGCGCCTTACGCACACCCTGATCAAAGCGTACCTCCGTGCGCATATCCGGAACGGCGCGTTTCAACTTGGAATTGTCAAACACGACGGATACGGACTTGTCTCCGGTTAAGCTCCCCTCAAAGTCAAAGCCGTACTTGTCGCCCACTGCGGATAGGAATTCGCTGGCGACGTGATAGGGCTTCAATTCCACGCCCAGCGCGTCGGCAATGGTCTGATAAATCTGGTTCCATGTCAGCGTTTCATCGCCGGTAATGTGGAAGCTCTCGCCAATGGCATGGCGATTGCCCATCAAGCCCGTGTAGCCTATGGCAAAGTCGGTATTATAGGTCAACGTCCATAAGCTGGTACCGTCTCCTTGAATAATGACTGGCTTTCCATCCAGCATACGCTGAATCACCTGCCAGAAGCCCTTCCTGCCCTGCACGCCCAGCGGAATATAGCGTTCGTCGTAGGTATGGCTGGGGCGAACGATAGTGACTGGAAAGCCGTTTTCTCGATATTGCCGCATTAGGTATTCCTCACAGGCGATTTTGTTTCTGGAATACTGCCAATATGGGTTCGCCAGCGCGGTACCCTCGGTAATGATGTAGCCTGCGGCGGGCTTGTGGTAGGCGGAGGCGGAGCTGGTGTAGATATACTGCCGCGTCCTATCCTTAAACAGCCGAAAGTCCCTTTCCACATCCTTCTGCGTAAAGCCTATAAATTCGCAAACCGTGTCGAAAACCATATTGCCGAGCTTTGCCGATACATCCGCCTCATCGTTGATATCCGCGGTAATCTGATGCACGTTCTCCGGCAAATCCAGCTTTCTGTTGCCCCGATTGAGCAGCCATACCTCCCAGCGCTGCTCCTGTGCGAGCCTGCGCACAACGGCCATACTGATCGTACCCGTACCGCCAATAAACAATGCCTTCATATCGCAAACCTCCCCCGCGTCCCGTTATTTTTTCAATCCTCTATCCCAAATGGGTTGACTTTTGGATCGTACAGTTTTATCTTATACTTGATAGTACGCTATCAGTCAATATCTTTTTTGGAGAGGCTTGATCGTATGTTTTATACCGTAAAAGAAGTGTCCGAAAAGACCGGTCTCACCCCATATACCATTCGATTCTATTTGAAGGAGGGGCTCTTCCCTGCAATCGAGCGGGCTTCCAATGGCACGCGTTTGTTTCAGGATCGCGACATTGAATCGTTTTATATGATCGAATGCATGAAGCGCTGCGGCATGACCATAAGCGAAATTCGGCAATATATGGATTGGCTGACGGAGGGCGACGGCAATATCGATCTATGCTTAAATCTGTTTCGGAAAAAGCAGGAAGCGCTTGAAAGAGAATTGCGAAGGCTGCAGGAGTGCGCCCAAGCCGTGCGCTATAAGGTTTGGTACTATGAAACCGCTCAACAGGCGGGAACCATCTCCGTTCACAATACCATGCCGCAGGAGGACATTCCCGAGGAGATGCGCAAAATCCGCGCGCGAATGATGCACGTAAAGCACTTCACGCAAGAAGACGCCGAAGCATAAACGCAAGCGGCATCCGCGGCTTCTATATATGCGAAAACTCCAAACGATCGCGCGTATTTGCACGTATCGCTTGGAGTTTTTACGTTGCGAAGAGCTTCAGGAAAGCTTCGCGTCGTGAATCCATCGCAGTATGGCGTTTAGTATGGAGACGGTTACCGGCACTCCGCCCTTTTTGCCGCGCACCACTATGCAGCACAGATCGTTTTCAATGAGCCGCTCCTTAATCTGCACCACGCCCGCAAAGCCTACCGGCGCAGCGAGCACGCAAATATCGCTCATCGGGTCGCTCCTGCGCCGCTGCAATATGCGCTGAATCGCCGCCGGCGCGCTGCCAACCACCATGAGCTTGGGACCGGGGACCTGTAAACCAAAATCGGTCGCCACTTCAGCGCGCGTCACGCGTCGCTGCTCGGCAACCTGTACCACCTGTGGATCATCAATAAAGCACAAAACGCGCGCGCCGTGTCCGCCCAGCAGGGTTTCGTCAATGTCGTTCGCCGCGAGCGTGGTATCGGTCACGATGCTTCCGCCTTGATCGATAATGCGACGAATCTGCGTAAGCGCAGTCGGTCCAAAATACAGGCTCTGGGTAAGAAGCGGGTCCCCAAGTTCCGCCTCCAATCCCTGCATAATCTGCGCGACCTCCGGATTCACGAAGGGCGCGCTGGTGTGGCGGCGGTTTTGTTCACCAATATTTCTCTTCATTTCTTGCACACTTTCAATATCAATCCCCTACTTTATATACTATAACTCTGATATGTACTTTCGTCAAGATAAATGTTCGTTTTATTTATGGTCCATAAAAGGTCTAAATTGCATTTGAGTTGATCCATAGCAACAAACGCGGCGCGAACCTTTTCGTTCGCGCCGCGTAAGCGTTATTGCATTTTATCCCAATGAATCCACGCTCAAAGCCACAACAAGGGGACCGGCTGAGGCTTCGTATTATTCCGCCGCCTCTGCGGGGAACGGCTCCGCGTCCGCCGGATTCAATATGAGAGAGCTCAGAATCGGCGAGAAGATGGTGAAATGATCGACCGAGCGATTCGGGAAATACTCGTTCAGGTTCGCCCAAGTATCGTGCTCGGTATTCATAAACATACCGTATTCGCCAATTTCGGGGTTCGAGGTTTCGAAATAACCCGTATAGGCATCCTCGCCGCCGTCGCCCTCGGCATACCAGTTGGTCGCCTCAAAGTAGATATAAGGAATGCCAGCGTTCTTAAACGGCGCGTGATCGGACCAATCGCCCGTGGCGGGAGATACGTAGTCCGCGTTCAGCGGCGCGGGGTTGGCAAGCGTCCAAGGATTGGTATCCACCGTCAACGCGGAAATTTTCGGACCTTCGCCGTTTTCGGCATAGTAGCCGTCCAGCGCCTCGGTATCCATCACGTTGATGCCCAGCGCGTCCGCCTTGGCGAGCGCCAGCTCGTACGCCTCGGTATCGGTCACAGTGCCGTCTTCGTTCTGGGTGCCGCCGTAGAGATTGCAGTAATCGCCGAAGGCGAGCGCGTCCATATTCACCATATAGAGCGTGGAGGCGATCTCCTCCTCGGTCATGCTCGCGACATAGGCGCGGGAACCGAACAAACCGTATTCCTCGCCGTCAAAGAACACGAGCTTGGCGTTGTAGAGCGGCTGCTGACCGTATAGACCCACCGCGGTCGCCAGCCGCAGCGCGATGCCGGAGCCATTGTCGCCCACGCCGTCGCCGTCGTAGTGCGCGCCCACGATAACCTGACGATCGGTCTGGCGTCCCTCGATGGAGAGCACGATGTTCTGCACCGGATAGGTCTTTTCACCGTTCCAAGATTCGGCTTCGTCCGAGGTCACCTCAATCTGCGCCTCGTCATAGCCCACATCCTTCAAAACGCCCACAATCCAGTCCATGGTCGCCTGGTGGCGATTGTCCTCGGAGACCTCTTCGCCAATGGCGGTAATGTTGCGATCCTGCAAGTGACCGCCGATATACTCCAGATACGCCTGCGCGAGGTAGGCGTAATTGTTGGTATTCTCGCCCGCAAACGCCACGGTGGATACGCCCAGCAGCGCCAGCATGAGCACGATAGAGAGTACTTTCTTCATAAAATCAAACCTCCATTCCATAAGGATACGGCGTTATTATACCCAACTTCTGTGTAGAATGCCTTTAGAAAAAATGTACAGTTCGTAAACGAATTATGCGTTTTCCTCCGGCAGCTCCACCTTGATCTTCAACGTTTCCAGCTGATCGGGGCGCACGTCCGCGGGCGTTTCCATCATCAGGCAGTTTGCGCTGGTCGCCTTGGGGAAGGCGATGATGTCGCGCAGGCTGTCGCTGTCGGTCAGCAGCATGACCAGTCGGTCAATGCCAAACGCCAAACCGCCATGCGGCGGCGCGCCGTACTTGAAGGCGTTCAGCAGGAAGCCGAAGCGATGCTGCGCCTCCTCCTGACTCAGACCGATCATTTCAAACATCTGCGCCTGCATATCGCTGCGGTGAATGCGGATGGAACCGCTGGCGAGCTCTATGCCGTTCATCACCAAATCGTAGGCGCGAGAGCGCACCTTCTCCTTGTCCGTATCCAGATATTGGTTGTCCTCCGGATACCAGCTGGTGAAGGGGTGATGCGCGGCGACGTAGCGCTCTTCCTCCTCGCTGTACTCAAACAGTGGGAACTCGGTCACCCAGAACAGGTTGTACTTTGCATGGTCGATGAGCTCGTGCCGTCTAGCAATCTCGCAGCGCAGCGCGCCGAGCGCCTGCCAAACCACGCTCTTCTTATCCGCGGCGAAGAATACAATGTCGCCTGGTTCGGCGTTCATCTCGCGGCGCACAGTCTCAACTAGCTCCTCGGTCATAAACTTATTGAACGAGGACTTCACGTTGCCGTCCGCGGTAAAGGTCATATAGGGCAGCCCTTTGGCGCGATAGGTCTTTACGAACTCGGCGTAGGAGTCGATCTCCTTGCGCGTCATTCCCGCCAGACCCTTGGCGTTGATCGCCTCTACGCGTCCGCCTGCCTCCAGCGCGCCGTCAAACACCACAAATCCGCAGCCGCGCACGCTGTCGCTCAGGTTCTTGAGCTTCATTTCAAAGCGGGTATCGGGCTTGTCGGAGCCGTAGTTTTCCATGGCGTCAATCCACGTCATTCTGGGCAGCGGCAGCGGCAGCTCCACGCCCTTGATCTCGCGGAATACGCGAGCGAATACGTTCTCCACCACGGAATAGATGTTCTCTTCGTCTATAAACGACATTTCAATATCGCACTGCGTGAACTCCGGCTGGCGATCGGCGCGGTTGTCCTCATCGCGGAAGCAGCGGGCAATCTGGTAGTACTTATCAAAGCCCGCCAGCATCAAAAGCTGCTTGTAGATCTGCGGGCTCTGCGGCAGCGCGTAGAACGTGCCCGGGTGCAAGCGGCTGGGCACCAAGAAATCGCGCGCGCCTTCGGGCGTAGACTTGGAGAGTATGGGTGTCTCCACCTCGGTAAAGCCCGCTTCGTCCAGCGCGTAGCGAATGCAGGAGACCACCTTGGAGCGCAGGCGTAGCTTTTGCTGCATGGAGGGGCGGCGCAGGTCGAGATAGCGGTACTTCAGGCGCACCAGCTCGTTCTCGTCCGCCTTATCGTCTATGTAGATGGGCGGGGTCTCGGACTTGTTCAAAAGCTCCGCCTGTTCCACAAATACCTCTACCTCGCCGGTGGCGAGCTCGCGGTTGATCGCGCCTTCATCGCGCAGGCGCACCGTGCCCACAACCGTCAGCACATATTCGCCGCGCAGGGAGCGACCCAAGTCGAACACCTCCTGCGAGCACACGGCGGTATCAAACACCAGCTGCACCAAGCCTTCGCGATCGCGCAGCCATACGAACACCACGCCGCCCAAATCGCGCGTGCGCTGTACCCAGCCGGAAAGGTGCACGGTCTGCCCCGCCATTTCCTTGCGAATCAGCCCGCAATAGGTATCCCTCTGATAAGAAAGCATATCGGTTTCCTCCTACGTTTGCAGTTTACTTGTTACTGTGCAGCCTGCGGTTTCACAGTTTGCGGACGGGAAATTCCATCTCCCCGATTGCGGCAAACATACCACGTCTGCGAATTAAGCGTCGATGGTTGCTCCCCCCGACACTCCCATAGGGTGAATGGCAGCGTTTATTTTGCCTGAGCAATGGCGCTTACGGCTTCGGCTCTTGGAAGCTCCCGCTCCTCGCCGGCGGTCATATCGCGCAGGCGCACCACGCCCTTTTCCATTTCGTCGCCCGCGATCACCACAACCTGCTTCGCGCCCACCTTGTTGGCGTACTTAAACTGCGCCTTCATGCTGCGGTTTGCGTGATCAATATCGGCGCGAATATCCGCTGCGCGCAGCTCGTTGACCAGCCGCAGTCCCTCCTTGCGCGCCTCGTCGCCCATGGTCACCACAAACGCGTCGTACAGCGCCGGCGCCTCGGGCGCAACCCCGCGCAGGTCCTGCACCATAATCATGCGCTCTATGCCCATGCCAAAGCCGATGCCCGGCGTAGCGGGACCGCCCAGCTCCTCCACCAAGCCGTCGTATCGACCGCCGCCGCACACGGTCAGCTTGCCGTTGGGGGTGTCTGTAATAATTTCAAACACGGTCTTGGTGTAGTAGTCCAGCCCGCGCACAATGCGGGCGTCTATATTGTAACGAATGCCCAGCGCATCCAAATAGCCCTTGAGCTTTTCAAAATGCTCGGCGCACTCCTCGCACAGGTTATCCAGCATGGCGGGCGCGTCGGTCAGCTTGGCGGCGTCCTCCTTGCAGTCGAGTATGCGCAGGGGATTGCGCTCGAATCTACCCTTGCAGGTTTCGCACAGGCAGCTCAGCTTGGGCGATAGGTACCCCTTGAGCTTTTCGTGGTAGGCGCTGCGGCATTTCGGGCAGCCGATGGAATTGATGTTGAGCTCCAAATCGCCTATGCCGTTGGCGTTGAGCAGCTTCATCGCCAGATCAATAATCTCCGCGTCCACGCTCGCGTCCTTCGCGCCGAACACCTCCACGCCGTTTTGGTGGAACTGGCGCAGGCGACCGGATTGCGGCTTCTCGTAGCGGAAGCAGGGGCAGTTGGCGTAGTACAGCTTGACCGGCTGAATGTCGGCGTACAGGTGTGCTTCCACCAGCGCGCGCACCGCGCCCGCCGTGCCCTCGGGCTTGAGGGTGATGGAGCGGTTGCCCTTGTCGTTAAAGGTATACATCTCCTTCTGCACCACGTCCGTGGTTTCGCCCACGCCGCGCTGGAACAGCTCAGTGTGCTCAAATATGGGCGTGCGAATTTCGCGATAGCCCGCCAGCGCGCAGATTGAACGCATATTGTCCTCTATGGTCTGCCAGCGGTGCGCGTCCTTCGGCAGCATATCCTGCGTGCCCTTCGGCGCCTGTGTCAGCATATGGTTTCCCTCCCGTATATAAAAATCGCCTCCGTCCCAACCGTAGGGGCGAAGGTTTCGCGGTGCCACCCTGCTTCTGCGGCGAAACTTCCGCCGCGCTCTACGCCCTGTAACGGGGGCTTCCGCCGAATGACACGGATGCTCCGGGCTGTCCTTCCCGCAGGTCGCTCATTGGGGGCTTCCAGCAAAGCGCTCCCCTCTCTGGCAAACGGCGTACAAGCGGTACTCTTCCCATCCACGCATATTGACTCAGTTATTATAGTACGGCAAAAGCGCGGTTGTCAAGCGCGGAGGGTTCGGGCAAAAAAACTTAAGATGGATATTGCAAAATGCGATCACATCCACTATGATTAAGGAAGCGCCCGCAATGTGCAAATGAATCCGCTTCAAGAGAATCGGCGGCTCCATCCAAGAAACAATCGGGCGAAGGAGAAACCCATGACCGAGAGATTGTATTACGAGCATTCTTATTTAACCGAATTCGACGCCGTGGTGACCGACTGCGTCGCGCAGGATGGAACCTACCGCGTGCGCCTGAACCGCAGCGCCTTCTACCCCACCTCCGGCGGGCAGCCCTTCGACACGGGCGTGCTGGGCGGCGCGTCCGTCACCAACGTGGAGGTAATCGATGGCGACGTGTGGCATACGTTGTCCGCGCCGCTTCGCGTGGGCGAAACCGTGCACGGAGTCATCGACTGGGCGCGCCGCTTCGACCATATGCAGCAGCACGCCGCCGACCATATGATCGCGGGCGCTCTGCACCATCTCATGCGCGGCGTCACCATCGGGCTGCATATCAGCGCCGATATTTCCACCATAGACGTAGCCATGCCCGACGGGCGCACGCACCTAACGCCCGACGAGATTGAGACAATCGAGCTGTACGTCAACGAGCGCGTTCAGCGCGACGTACCCGTGCGTTGCTGGTTTCCAGACAAGGAGGAGCTCAAGACGCTTCCTCTGCGCAAGGAGCCCACGGTGTCCGAGCACGTGCGCGTGGTCGCCATAGGCGACGATGAAATGGTCGCCTGCGGAGGCACGCATCCCGCTTCGGCGGGACAGCTTGGGCTCGTCAAAATATTGAATACGGCGCCGGCGCGGGGACTGATGCGGCTTTCATTCGTCGCGGGAATGCGCGCGTTCCGCGATTATCGCCTGTGTCACGCCGCCGCGCACCAAGCCGCAGCGCTGTGCTCCACCGCCGTGGACCAGCTCCCCGCCGCGCTGCAAACGCTGCAGGAAAGGCTGCAGGCGGCGGAAGCGACCGTGGCGAAGCTGCGGCGCGAGGGCTTTGATCAGACTGCACATATGTGGCTTGCCGAAACCGTGGGATCGCCTCGCGTGATCGTGAAGACCGTTTTGGCGGACGCGAACGTCCTCAAAGAGCTGGCTTCCCGCCTGATTGCGGCGCAGGGCGTGATCGCGCTGCTGCGCGCCGAGGGCGACGACAGCACGCCCATCGTGTTCGCGCGCTCGCAGGACCTGCCTGTCGACATGAATCGCATTCTGCGCGAGGCGGCGAAGCGCTTTGGCGGCAGGGGCGGCGGCAAGCCGGATTTCGTGCAGGGCGTCGCCACGGCGCAAACGCTGCAGGAGGCGGAAGGGTTGGTTCGGGAGGCGCTATATGGCAACGCACTTTGACGCCGCGATATTCGATTTGGACGGCACTCTGCTCGATACCATGCGCTACTGGCGCTATACCTCGCTGGAATATCTGCTGCGGCATCAGCTGCCCGTACCGGAGGACGCGCTGCTTCGGATGCACTCCACCTCCGCGCGCAAGCTGTTGCCGGAGCTCTCTCAGCGGATGGGCTTTCCCCTGCCGCCCATGGAGGAGCTCGTGTACGAGCTGGCGACATTTATGAACCGCCACTATATTGCGGACGCCAGCTTGAAGGATGCGTTCGTTCCCCCATTTTTGCGCGCCCTGAAGGCTTCGGGCTGCAGAATGTGCGTCGCCACGGGGTCGCGGCGAGAATTCGTGGTCAATGGCTTGGATCGCTTTGGGCTTACACCGCTCATGGATTTCATTACCGATATCTACGAGGTGGGCTGCGGCAAGGACGACCCGAGATTTTTCCAAATCGTTTCCGCTCGACTAAACGCGCAACCGGAGAACACGCTGGTGGTGGAGGACGCGCTGTACGCCATGCGCGGCGCCAAAGCCGCGGGCTGCAGGGTGCTCGCCATATTGGACGATACATCGCGCAAGGATTTTGCCGAAATTCGCCAAATTGCCGATCGCACCATCGCCACCTACGCGGAAATTTTGGAAAACGGCGCGCTGCAAGCAGGAAATTGGATGGACGCGTCGAAAGAGTTTGGATAGACTAATATTAACTCCTTGAAAGAAGGCTGCAGTTATATGAAACCGCTCAATCGAAACGACGTATGCTGGTGCGGCAGCGGCAGAAAATACAAGAAGTGTCACGAGGCGTTCGACCAGCAGATCGAGCACTATCGCCTGAAGGGATTTCAGGTGCCCACCCGCGCCATGATTAAGACCAAAGCGCAGATCGACGGCATCCGCGAAAGCGGTTTGCGCAATATTGAGGTGCTGGATACCGTGGCAGCGAAGATCTGCGCGGGTATGCCCACCAGCGAGATCGACCGCATTGTGGAAGAGACCACGCGCAAGCTGGGCGGCATTCCCGCGCCGCTCAATTACGAGGGCTTCCCAAAGAGCGTTTGCTCCTCCATCAACGATCAGGTGTGCCACGGCATTCCCTCCGAGAACGATATACTCCAAGAGGGCGACATTGTGAACGTGGACGTATCCACCATTTACGGCGGCTATTTTTCCGATTCCTCGCGTATGTTCATCATCGGTGAAACCGACCCCGCGTGGAAAAAGCTGGTCGAAGTCACCCACGAGGCGGTGATCAAGGGCGCGGAGATCGTCAAGCCGTGGGGCTTCCTCAGCGACGTGGCGCAGGTCGTGTCGGATATCGCCAAGGCAAACGGCTACTCCATCGTGCGTGAAATCGGCGGGCACGGCGTGGGCTTGGAATTTCACGAAGACCCGTGGGTCGGCTATACGGAGCCCAAGGAGCCGGGCTTGCTGCTCGCCCCCGGCATGGTGTTCACCGTAGAACCCATGATCAATATGGGCTTGCCTGATATCTTCCAGGACGAGGAAAACGGCTGGACCATCTACACCGAGGACGGTTCCCCCTCCGCGCAGTGGGAGGTAACCGTGGCGGTTACCGAAAACGGGCACGAGATTTTGGCGTATTGACCCATTCAATTTCATATGCCCCACTGCCCAAAAGCCTGCAAGGCTTGCGGATGTTTAAAGCAAGAAGCTCGTCGTTTGCGACGAGTTTTTTGCGTTTGTAGGCTATATCTGCGGGTTAGACCGACCGAATCCGGTCGGTATTTTGTTTGTCTTTTGTTGGAAAGCCCCTCGCAGTATTGCAAAGCTGGCAAAAAGCCTGTATAATATATTTATGCAATTATACCCAAATGCTTTGGAGGACAAAAGCTCTTGGAACATAATATGGAACAAAACGCATTGGAGCCAACGGTAGAAACCGTTCAGGAACGCATCTCCATAGACTCGCCGGAGGTGTTCATTGGTCTGTTCGGCATACAGGAGGAGAACCTGCCCCTGTTCCGCGACGAGCTGGAGGTCGATATTCAAACCCGCAGCGGTGAAATCGTCATTTCCGGCGCACCCGAGAAGGTAGAGCTGGCGCGCCTTACGCTGGATCGACTGACCGATATACTCAACCGCGGCGAGCAGATCGACCGAACCCGCATTCGCTATGCCATAGAACTCGCGGCGGAGGGCAACGCCGACCGCATCGGCGAGATTATGCGCGACGTCATCGCCATTACCTACCGCGGTCGGCAGGTCAAGTGCAAAACCCTCGGACAGAAGCAGTATGTGGAAGCCATCCGCAACAACACCTGCACCTTCTCCGTGGGTCCGGCGGGCACGGGCAAGACCTATCTCGCCATCGCCATGGCGGTGGTCGCCATGAAGAACAAGGAAATCGAGAAGATCATACTCACCCGTCCCGCGGTGGAGGCGGGCGAAAAGCTCGGCTTTCTGCCGGGCGATCTGGCGCAAAAGGTCGATCCGTACCTGCGCCCGCTGTACGACGCGCTGCACGATATGCTGGGCGTAGACGCCTATCAACGGCTGGTGGAGCGCGGCGCCATCGAGGTCGCCCCGCTGGCGTATATGCGCGGGCGCACGCTCAACGACGCGTTCATCATACTCGACGAGGCGCAGAACACCACCTCGGAGCAGATGAAGATGTTCCTCACCCGCATGGGCATGGGGTCCAAGATGGTCATTACCGGCGACGTGACGCAAATCGACCTGCCCATGGGCAAGAAGTCCGGTCTGGTCGAGGCGCTGGAGGTGCTCAAAAACGTGGAGGATATCGGCATTGTGCGCCTGACCCACCGCGACGTCGTGCGTCACGAGCTGGTGCAGGCAATTGTAAAGGCGTACGAAAAGCACGCGCAAAAGGCGCAGGAGCGCGCGCAGCGCGGCTTCTATCCGCCTAGGAGTTAAGGAGTTTTTCATATGACGAAGGCGACCCGGCGCAGGGTAACGCAAATTCAACCCGTACTGCGCATCGCATTGATCTGCGCGCTGACTTATGTGGCGCTGTTTGGCATACTGTATTTCGGCGTAACGCCGGAGCAGTACGACATCAAGGTCGGCACGCCCGCGCCCACCCAGATTAAGGCGTCCAAGGACATACAGGATACGGTCACCACGGAGGCCAACCGCGAGCGCGCGGCGGCGGAGGTAGAGCCCAGCTACAAGAGCGCGGATCCCACCGTGGTGCGCGAGGTGACCGCCGAACTGGGTATACTCATAGACCGGCTGCGCGAGCAGCGCGCCTCCGCCCTGTTGAAGGGCGCGGAAGCGTTGACCGAGCAGGATGCGCAGAACGCCTCCAAGGCGCTTGGCATCGATATTTCATTGGCGCAGCTGCAGGCGCTGGTCAGCGTGGATTCCGACACCATGGACGAGGCGTTTTCCGACGCGCTCAACCGTGTGCGCGAAACGCTGGACGCGACCCTGCCGCAGGGCAAGGAAGCCTCGGCGGTCAAATCCATTCAAAACGCCCTGCTGCAGCAGTATCCGGAGAATCGCGACTTCGTGGCGCTGCTAATGGAGGCGGTGGAGCAATGCATTCGCCCCAATATGCTCATTGACGAGGAGATCACCGAAGCGAACCGTCAGAAGGCGCGCGACGAGGTGCAGGCGACCTGGTACGTAAAGGATCAGGAGATCGTGTCCGAAGGGCAGATCGTAACCGAGGCGCAGTACGCCATGATCGCCGCGCTGGGCATACTGGATGAAAACAGCGTGGATATCAAGCTGATCGTGGGCTTGGCGCTGCTGGTGGCGCTGGTCATGCTTTCGGGCGGCTTCTACCTGCGCCGTTTCAAGCGCGATGTATACGAATCGCCCAAGAGTCTATTGCTGCTTTGCATCATCGTAGTGGCGACCATGGCGCTCTGTTTGGCGCTGCGCGCCGTGCACAGCTACCTCATGCCGGTTTCGCTTTGCTTTTTGCTGGTCGCGCTGTTAATCGACGCGCGCATGGCGATGTATATGCACATATTGCTCTCGCTTCTGGCGGCGGCGCTCGCGCCCGCGGGGAGCGGAGCGTTCTGCTTTATGCTCATGGTCGCAAGCGCTCCCGCGGTGCTCATGCTGTTCAAGGTGAAGATGACCCGCACCACGGCGCTCTTGGCGGGTGTCATCATCGGCGGGGTGAACTTTCTGGTCACGCTGTCCGTTGGCTTAATCAATAGCGCCGAAATGAACGACGTGCTCAAGAACGCGGGCTTCGCCGCCGCTAACGGCATGGTCGCCGCCATCATGAGCCTCGGCGCGCAGCCGCTGTTGGAGGTGCTGTTCAATCTGGCGACCCCTTCGCGCTTGATCGAGCTCTCCAATCCCAACCAGCCCCTGTTGCGCAGGCTGCTGCTGGAGGCGTCCGGTACCTATCACCACTCCATTATCGTGGCGAATCTGGCGGAGGCGGCGTGCGCCGCCATCGGCGCGAACGGGCTGCTGGCGCGCGTGGGCGCGTAT
>JAFUAR010000063.1 GCA_017460585.1 Clostridia bacterium | reverse complement strand
TGCATCATCTCCGCGCCCATGCCCGTGCCCAGCGCCATGGTCGACATACCCAGTATGGTGGTGAACGCCGTCATGAGAATGGGGCGCAGGCGCAGGCGACCGGCTTCCACCAGCGCGTCCCGCTTGCGCATACCGCCAATGCGGAGCTGGTTGACCGTATCGACAAACACGATGCCGTTGTTGACGATGACGCCGGAGAGCACTAGGAAGCCGACCATCGCCACGATGGACAAATCCATGCCCGTAATCAGCAGGGCGATGAAGCCGCCCGTGAACGCCAACGGTATGGTGAACATGACGATAAACGGCGAGCGGAACGACTGGAACTGCGCCACCATAATGAGGAATATGAGCGCGACCGCGACCGCCACCATGAACAATAGATCCTGCATGATGGACATGACGGTTTCGTTCTCGCCGGAGAAGGCGATTTCGTAGCCCTCGGGCGCGTTGTAACGGCTGAGCGCCTCCGCCACGTCGTCGCTCAGGTGGTTGGCGCTTACGCCCTCCGCCGCTTGGAAGCTTACGGATACGATGCGCTTTTGGTTGCTGCGGTTGATGGTGGAGAAGCCCTCGCCCTCGTAGATTTCGGCGATATCGCCAATGCGCACCAGCTCCGATTCGTCGCCGGAGACGGATTCAATTTCCAAATCCTGCAGCGTATCGGGGGTAATGGTGCTGTTGCGCCCGTCGATAACGTAAATGGACAGGGCGGTGCCGTCCAACGTCGCTTGGGTAATTTCGGTTTTGCCGGCGAGCTTGCCGCCCAAGAATTGCAGCACCTGCGCCACGGTGAGGTTGTGCTCGGAAGCCGCTTCTTTATCTACGATTACGCGCATTTCCGGCACGGCGGTTTCCAAACCGTCGCTCACCTCGGTAGCGCCCGGCACGCCGCGCACAATGTCCGCGACGTCGCGCGCGATGCGGCTCAGCTCGTCCGTATCGTCGCCGGTAATGTCTATGGATATGCCGGAGCCGGTCAGCATGGAGATATCCATGGTGCTGGTTTCTACGGAAAGCTCCATATTGCGCTTTTCCGCCGAGGCGCGAATATCGCGGGCGATATCGGCGTTCGAGCGCCCCGCGTCTTCATCCACGAGTATGTAATACGTCAGGCTGCCGCCGCCGCCCATGAGCGAGGATACGCCGCTGCCGCCGGTGAGACCCACGGTTTCGATGCCGTCGATCTGCATCATATCCTCCATGAGCTCGAGCGCCTCCTGCCGCTGCGCGTTTTGGTCGCCCTCGTCATCCAGCGCCAGCGAGGCGGACATCTGCGTGGAATTGACCTGCGGCATAAACGATATGCCCATGGAGGGAATGCGCCAAATGGAGAACGCCAGCAGCGCTACCGACGCCAGCAGCACCAGAGGCTTTACGCGCAGCGCGCCGCGCAGCAGGCGCACGTAGCCCTGCTGGAAGCGGTGGAACAAACCGTTTTTGCGGTTCATGCGGTTGGTCTTCATAATGCCCGCCGCCATGCTGGGCACCACGGTCATTGCCGCTACAAGGCTCGCCAGCAGCGAGAAGGTGATGGTGAGACCCAAATCCAAGAACAAATCGTGCGCCATGCCGCTGACGAACAGCACGGGCAGGAACACGCAAATGGTGGTGAGGGTAGAGGCGAACAGCGAGCCCGATACCTGATTGACGCCCTCTACGCAGGCGTGCAGTATGGGCACCTTCTCCTCGTTGTGCAGGCGGAATATGTTTTCTATGGCGACAATGGAGTTATCCACCAGCATGCCGATGCCCAGCGCCAGACCGCTCAGGGAGAGCACGTTCAGCGTAATTCCGCTAAAGTACATGCACACGAAGGCGGCGACCACGCTCAGCGGGATGGAAAGCGCCACAATGGCGGTGGGGCGCCAATCCAGCAGGAAGATCATGAGCACCAATATGGCCAGCAAGCCGCCGTATACCAGATTGCTCAATACCGAATCGACAATGATGTTGATGTACTCCCCTTGGTTGAACATATCCACAATGTGCAGCCCGGGAATTTCCGCCATCAGCTCCTCGTTCTTCGCCACCACGCGGTCGGATACGTCCGTGGTGGAGTAGGTGGACTGCTTTTCGATGGAGAGCATAATGCCGTCCAGCCCGTCGACCTTGGTGAAGGAATCCGCGCTGTTGTCGGTCAGCTCCACGCGCGCCACGTCGGTCAGGTGGATTTCATCCACCGAATCCAGACCCAGCGAGAACAGCTTGAGCTTGCGCAGCCCCTCGAGGGAGGTAAACTTGTCGCCCACGCGCACCAGATACTCGTCGTCGTTCACATCGTACACGTAGCCGGCGGGCATATTCATATTCTGCGCGCCGAGCATACCGGCGACGGTCTGCACGGTGATAATGCCGTCCAGTCCCGCCTCCTTGAGCGCCTCGTCGCGGTTTTCCTCAAATTCCTTGCGCGCCTTCGCCAGCTCCTCGGCGGCTTCCTTGAGCTGCGTTTCGGCTTGGGCGAAAGCGGAGATCGCCTGACGGCGCGCGCTGGCGAGCATGGATCGTGCTTCGTCCAGCGTCATATCCTGATCCATGCCCTCGATGGTGCCGGCGGGAATCACGCCTTGCTCCAGCTTTTCAATGGCGGCGTCCATTTGGGCAATGCCCGCTTCCAGCTGCGCCTTGCCCTCCACCGCCTGCGCGTACTGCGCGGCGCGCTCGTCCTCGTTGGTCAAAAGGGCGAGTCCCTTGTACTCGTCGGAATTGCGAATGGCGTTGATCTGCTCGTCGAGCGCGTTGATCTGCTCGAGCAGCGCGGCGGCAACCGTGCCCTCGCCGCTGCCCACCTCGTCAATCGCCTGCAGTTCCGCGTCCAGCGCGGAAATGCGGAAGTCCAGCCGAATCAGCTCGCGGCGCGCCGCCTCGATGCGGGTGGTCAAATCGCCCTCCTGCAGGTCGCCCAGCGCCTGCTTTTTGCGCTCGAGCTCGGCGCTTAGGGCGTTGGCTTCGGCGGTGCTTTGCGCATAGAGCTGCTCCGCCTCGGCAACCTGCGCTTCCAGCGCGCTTGCGCGGCTGCGCGCGTTGTTCAGATCCTGTTCGAGCTCCTCCACGCTCTTCTCCTCGGCGGAGGCGAAGAAGAAGGGCTTCCACACGGCTTCCGCTTCGGGCTGCGCGGTGGCGGCGGGGGTATCGCTGGTGTCGGGCAGTTCGTCGCTGGGCGCGTCCGTGGGCGCTTCCTGCG
>JAFUAR010000062.1 GCA_017460585.1 Clostridia bacterium | reverse complement strand
CTACGGGATATCGTAATTTCAGAATCCACGGCGTCGCTGGAATTGGATAGTGGAGATGTAAATGCTTTCAACCAGACGCGTATGCTAGTGAAGTACTGTGTGATAGTAATTTCCATTATTCCCATGATGATCGTATATCCCTTTGTGCAGAGATATTTTGTAAAGGGTGTTATGATTGGCTCGATCAAGGAATAAAGGGTGTAGTTGAGCCCTTTGAGAAGGATGGGAGTTTTTATCGTGCATTCGTATATTTCTCACCCTAATATAGCTGGCAGATAAAACTGATTTCTCCGTTTTTCCACTCGGCTCGGATGCTTCCGCCGCATTGGGTGCATATGCTTTCGGCAATGCTCAAGCCGATGCCGTAGCCTCCCTTATCAATGTTGTGCGCCGCGTCCTCACGGTAGAAGCGATCGAAAAAGCGCGAAGTATCCACGTTCGCCCCGTCGGCGTAACTGTTGGCTACGGTTAGCAGCGCGCCTCTGCCGCGCTTATTTTGCTCCAGCGAGATACGAATCACACCGCCGTCGTCGCAGTACTTGATGGCGTTATCCGCGAGTATGGCGGTGAGCTGGCGCAGCTTGCTGCCATCCGCTACAAGCGTAACGTTCTCCGCTAAATGTCGCTCCATGGTCTTGCCCTCTTGGGCCACCATTGCTTCAAATGGGTCGAGCGATTCGCGCACTTCTTGGGTCACGTTCACGCGCGTCATTTCCGCCTAGTCCTCTTGTTCCTGTGTGCGCGTAATCATTACCAAATTCTGAATCAGCCCGTTCATACGGTCCACCTGACGAATGGTGGATTGCGTCCATTCGCTTTCGCCGTTGAGCAGCTCTTCCATTTCGGTATTGGCGCGAATCACCGCCAATGGGGTTTTCAACTCGTGGCTGGCGTTGGTGATGAACTGCTCTTGCCTACGGCTGTTTTCAATTTCAGGCTGAATTGCCTTGCGGGATAAACCGCGCACCAGAAAAAAAGTGATGATCAGTCCAAAAAGGCTGATACCCAAGCTGGCGTAGATCAGGCGCAGGCGTGTCAGCACCGCGCTGGTGGTATCGAGCAGCGCGACCCACGTAACGCCGTCCTCGCGCGTTTCCCGCTGAAAGGAATATAGACCGATTCTGCCGCGTCGGCTGTGTCGCTTGAGCGCTAAATCAGCGTACGTGCGCGATTCCTCTATGGCGTTGTCGCCGCCCCGCGCGGCGCGGCTCAGCATTTCCGTACCGGATGCGTCAAAGGCGAATACACACGCATTGTACTTATGGTAATTGGGTGAGAACACCTGTGCGAGCGATGGAGTCGCTTCCGGTGCGGCGGAGGTCTCTTCTTGCATGGCGCCTTGTACCTGAATGAGCCGGTTCAGGTTCCACCATATTTCTCGCTGGGTGAAGAAGTAATTCACCAGATTGATCATGGTGCCCAGAAACAGCGTAGCCAGAAACATGGAGAGCATGGATATCAATATAAATTTGCGGCGAAGCCGCTGAATCTCTCTGCTGCTCATGCTACATCTCCATTACGAGTTGAAACTGACCGCCGCGTCCGCCGGATATAGATACGGGAGAGCCCACCGATCGCAGCTTGCCCTTCAGATAACAAATGTAGAGCCACACCGTATCCGCTTGTGCGTCTGGCTCGCCTTTCCATATATGTTCCAGCAAATATTCCGTAGACAGCGAGCGGTCGGCGTTGGTCATGAGCGCCTGCATGAGTTCGAATTCTCGAATGGAAAGGCGTACGGAATTGCTGGAGGTCATGGCAAAGGTATCCGGATGGAGCGATACGTCGCCGAAGCGCAGCTCACCGCCGGAATATTCCGCGCTCCGTCGGGTCATGGCGCGTACACGCGCCAGCAGCTCCTTCATGGCGAAGGGCTTGGGCAAGTAGTCGTCGGCACCCGCATCCAGCCCCGCTACGCGGTCCTCCACCTCCGTTTTGGCGGTGAGCAACAGCACAGGGGTGAGAATGTGACGCGCGCGCAGCTCCCGCAGCACAGAAAGCCCGTCTACGCGGGGCATCATGATATCCAGTATAATTCCGTCGTAACTCTCGTTTTTGATAAAATCGAGCGCTTCCTGTCCGTCGTATGCGCTGTCTACGGCGTATTGTTCGCGCTCCAGCAGCACCGAGATCGCGCGATTCAAATCGCGCGTATCTTCCGCGATCAGCAGCTTCATTGTGCCTCACCGCCTTCTTCAAATATCATATTTCGAATGGTCTGCATGGTTACGTCTGTAGAAGCGAGCTCATCCGCACAGCGCTTGAGCTCCTGTTCGATGAGCGCCGCGCTGCCACCCAGCGACTTTTTGTACTTCATGTGATGTTCCAGAGCCGCCCAAGTGTCCATGGATATGGTACGCAGTTGAATTTCCGCGAAATACCCTTGAAAGCGAAGAATCATGTGGTAGCTGCGGTAGCCGTTGGGCTTTGCCCTGCGGATGTAATCCTTTTCGTTGATGATTTCTACATCGCTCATGCGGGCGAGATCATTGCGCAGCGCATATACGTCGTCTAAAAACGCGCAGACTACGCGAATGCCGAGCGCATCGTGAATGACCTCGAGCGCGCTTTGCGCCGTTTCGGGCAATCCCTTGCGGCGACATTTTTCGCGCATACTCTCTTCCGATTTAATGCGCGCAAGTACGTGCTCCACGGGGTCCATGCCGGTTTGCGCCTTCATGCGCGCACGGCTTTCGCCAATGCGGGTGCACAGCGTTTCAAGTACTCGTTCCATTTCGGGCAGTCGGTTTCCATATATTCCAATTGCATTCATACGCTTTGATCCCCTGTAAAAATGAAATTCCACAACATTCCATAATGCAATATAGCTTTGACAAATCAATTCAGTATTAAGTTCCCGCCCAAATTGTAACATATGGAATGGAAAAACGCTACCGTGGGGATGATATTTGGCGAATGTCATATTATTGTACCAGTCTGAAAGGGTAGAGTGATCGAATGGGGGATGGATTTTCGCTAAATTTGTGTTATAATTATTGAGATGAATTCATTGCGAAAGGACTGAATGACCATGGCGGCAAAGAAGAGCGCCAAATCCAAGGGATATCGCAAGACAGTCGCGAAAAAGCCCTATTTGAGCAAGAAAGAGATTATACTCACCTGCGCTATTGTGGTCGCGCTGGTGCTGGCGGTTGTGCTGTTCAACATATTCTATTCGGATGGTTCGCTCAAGGTGGTGGACGGCGTTGCCCAAACGGAGGGAGCGCATTCCATACTGGTGAATACCGGTACGGCGAGCAGCCCCAAGTACTTTAAACTGGGTCAGGTGAGCGAGGTCGAAGGATACGATCTGGAAGAAGTAGTATCCACTACGGATGAAAACATCAAGACCTATACCTATGTGCCGAGCGGAGACAGTCCCATTACGAACGTGACGGTGGGCGGATTTACCGCTCCGGCGGAATCGTACGCAGAATATGTTTCCGCAGTGTACGGCAGCATAGAAGGCTACAACATGACTGAAGTGCAGACTGCGAATCTGCTTGATCGCGACGTATACTACCTGACTACGCGCGCGGATCCGGAAGTGATTGCCGCTACCATTGCTGCCGCGCAGGAGGCGCTGGACGCAGAGGCAGCCGAAGCGGAAACGACCGAAGAAGCGGTAGAGGAGACGACTGAAGCGATCGAAGAAGCGACCGAAGAAATCGAAGAAGAGGTTGACGCCGTGGCGGAAGAGGCTGCAGAGGAAGACGCGGCGGAGTCCGAAGCGGACGCAACCGAAGACGACGAGAACAATGTGGGGTATATGCAGGAGCTGATCGCGTATGTGCCCGTGGGCGAGCGGTGCATCGGCGTACATATTACCAACAACGCGGAGTCTGACGCCGATTATGTAGAAGACGATGCGCTCATGGAGATATTGAAGCAGATTTACGCGGGACTCTCGTTTGAAACAAAGTAAAATGGGATAATACAATACACGGCGCGATCATTGTCGATCGCGCCGCATCTATATTTTTGGCATTAATAAATGACTACCGTAGTTCCTTTTTCACAATTTTCGAATATCCACTTCGCGTCCTGTACCGCCAGCCGCACACAACCGTGGGAAGCCTTGCTGCCCAGATCATATACGGTGCTCATTTTTACCGCCTTGTCGTTGGGCGCGGTGAATATTACGGAGTGGAACAGTATATCTCCTTCAATCTCGTAGGTGTATTGCGCCCAGCACTGCCACTTGACAAAATAGTGCCAACGATCCATGGGGCGCGTGGTTTCGCGAAATACTCCGCGCGGAGTGGTAGAACCGTAACCGGTGGAGCAAATGAAGGTCTGTTCCAACTCGTACTCGTTATCCTCGTTCAAGTGGTATACGCGCACACGTTGTTCGTTGATGCTGACCTCGATGCGGCGGGGGCTCCAGTCGCCGATGGCATCGCTGGAAAAGAGCTTTTGTTGAGTTGGCTCGTCGGCAACGCCGGTGATCTCAAGACCATTCTTTTCCTGAAACGCCCGAATCGCGGTTGCCGTGCCTTCGCCCGCGTAGCCGTCCACGCCGGAGCGCTTGAGGAAGAATAGGCTGTACAGACGGCTTTGCACGCGGCGGGTCTCAGTGCCGTTCACGCCGCTTTCCACGGTTTCTACGTAGCCGGTGAGATCGCCGGATTCGAGCAACCGCTGGGCTTCTATGGTCAAATGATCGCCGCTTTGGAAGAGTTCGGCGTGTTCATCGCCCTTATCGTTTAGGTAGCTGCCCAGCGCCTCCACCGCTTCCTTCATGGTCTTGCCATACTCGCCGTCCAGCAGGAGATTGGGGTACATACCCGCGTTCAGCAGTGCGGCTTGCGCGTCTTGCACCGCAAGATTGTTATCGTTCAGAGCGATATCGTGGGGCACATAGTGTTCCGCCTGCGCGGCATTTTCCGAAAAGAGCAGATCGAACGTGGGTTGGTCGAGCTTGCCGGTTTCCTCCAGAGCGTTTGAACTTTGGAACGCGCGCAGTGCCTCGGCGGTGTAAGCATCCAGAAGCTCGCTGGGTTCCGCATCCAAATATCCCAGCGCGTTGAGCCGCGCCTTGGCTCTGGCGATGTCGGCGGAGGCTTCACCCTCCTCGTAATCGCGAAGATAGGGCGAATAGCTTTCGTCAAAAAGATAGTGCAGCGTAACGGAATCCGCCTGTCCGCTCACTGCGGCATTCACACCTTGTTCGACCAATCGGCGTTGGAATGCGCTGACCGCGCTGGCGGTTTGCGGACCATAGCCGCCGTCAATGGAACCGCTGTAAAAGCCGATGGCGGCGAGACGCTGCTGCAGTTCGACTACCGAATCGCCTCTGCTGCCGGATTCAATGGGCGGCAAAGCGGAGATCGCGGACTCAGAGGTAAGCTGGTTGACCGTAGCGGCATTCAGCATTCCGGTAGCGCTCAAATGATGCATACGTTGGAACTGCTCAATGGCGCGCACAGAGCGAGTGCCCAGCATACCGTCCGCCGTACCGGTCAGATAGCCCAAGTCAATTAGGCGTTGCTGCGCATCCTGAATGGAGATGGCGGCAGGCTTCGCCTCCTCTAGCGCGGCGAGCGTTTCTTCGGTGAGAATGCCGTTTGCTTCCACGCTGTTGTCCTGCTGGAAGGCTTCTATGGCGGAACGCGTCATAACGCCGATGATGCCATCCGCGCCGCCGGACAGATAGCCCAGCTCAATCAGCTTTTCTTGTGCCGACTGAATGATCTCGCGGGGCGGATCGGTTGGCGCGGGGGTGGGTTCCGCAGTAGGAGTAGGTTCTACGGTAGGTGTAGGTTCCACAGTAGGCGTAGGTTCTACGGTAGGCGTAGGTTCAGCGGTAGGTGTAGGTTCTACGGTGGATTGAGGCTCCGCGGTGGGTTCTTCGGTCGGCAGCGGAGTGGGCTCTACGGTAGGAATCTCACCGGATTGTTCTTCGACGCTCTCTTCGGTCGATGCGCTTTCTGCGGCTTCCTCTGCAAGAACTTCTTCGGTCGTTTCTTCCGCCTGTTCCGAGATGGGCGCTTCATCGACGTTCTCAGTAGCTTCCGCACTGGGCTGCGTTTCAGGTTCTACAGTCGACGCTTTTACAGTGGGTTCACTTTCCGTGGATTCGACCAGCAGACCCTGCGCCTCCGCGGTCGCGTAGTCCACCAATGCCTCGCCGTGGTCGATCAGCCACATGGTTTCATCGTCGAGATCACCGGTAGGAACTATGCCGTTCGCCTGCTGAAACTGGGTAAGACCGGTTTGCGTCATGGGCCCGTATGCGCCGTCCACACCGCCAGAGTAGTAGCCGAGTTCTTTCAGGCGATTTTGTACGCGGACAAGCATGGCGGAAATAATTTCATTGAGTACCGCTTGGGTTTCATCATCGGCAATGCCGGTACTATCTAATACATTCTGGCGCTGGAACTGTTTGACCGCCTTGGCGGTTTTTTCCGTATAGACGCCGTCCGCCTCTTCCAGAGGATAGCCTAGCCACCGGAGCGAGCGCTGCAGGCGGGCAACCGCGTCGCCGCTGTCGCCTTCCCGTAGCGTTTGGGCAAATGCTGCTGTGGAAAATAGCATGATGACGAGTACCAGCGCGAGAACCTTCTTCAAAACCAACACCTCAACTCTCCCGATGAAAACGGGAAAACATTCATTTATCTAGTTTAGTTCATTCAATGGAAATACACAATAGTTGCGAGGATATTTAACAGGAGAGGGCATACAAAATTGCCGCCGTATCGGGCGGTATGTCCGGTACGACGGCATATAGGTATTGCAGAATATCGGCGCTATGCTTGTGCGCAAACCGCACGAATCAGCGCGTCGGCGAGATCGATCTGCGGGTTCAGGCTATCGAGGTTTACCCATTCCTCCACGGTGTGCATTTTGTCGCCCATGAGCCCCAATCCGTCCAGTACGCCGACGCCCGCCTGTCCGGCAATGGAGATATCGCCTGCGCCGCCGGTACGCTCATGATAGCGTACGATGCCCTGCTCGGCGCAAATGGAAAGCGCAAGGTCGAGGAGCTTTTGACTCTTTTCGTTCAGGTCAATGGCGGGGTGGCTCGCGCCAAAGGAGACGGAAGTCTTTACGCCCGCTACGGGCTCCTGCGCGCAGATGGCGCGAATGCGCTGAGTCAGCTCGGGCTTGTACGCTTCATTATAATAGCGAAATTCGCAGTTCGCTTTCGCGTGGGGCGCAACCACATTTTCCGCGGTGCCGCCGGAAATCAGTCCGGCATTAAAACTAATATCCCTTGCGTCGTCGCGCAGTGAATACAGCTGGGTGATGTGCGCGCACAACGCCCTGAATGGCGCTGGCGCACTCTTTGTATTTTGCGCCCGCGTGCCCCGGAATGCCCTCGCAGGCAATTTCCACCGAGGTTACGCCCTTGCGCGCGCAGGTGAAGCGTCCATCCACGCTCGAGGGTTCGAAGCTGAGCACGGCGAACGATTGCAGCGCGGTTTGATAAATGAGCTCGTGACTTTCCGGCGAACCAATTTCCTCATCGGGGTTGAGCAGCGCGGTAATCTTTACTTGTTCTAAATCGATATGCGGCAGCGCCTTTTGCAGCGCGTAGAGCATGACCACGTCGCCGCCCTTCATGTCGATGCTGCCGGAACCCAGCGCGCGGTGCTCATCCAATTGCCGAAATGGTACGTATACCTCTGCAGGGAACCCAGCTGCGCGCCGACGCGCTTGCCCTTGAGGTCGGCGTCGGTCTTATAAGTATCGGCATCTTCGGAGCGAATCAGCAAAATCTGTTCGCCGGCGAAGTAGGAATCGGAAAAATCGACCACCTAGAGGCGCTCGGGCTTGATTGCCAGACCGGAGATAACGGCGCCCATTTCGCCCACGCTCAACGCGGTGACAAGACCGGAGAACACCTGATCGTTGACTTGCAGTTCTACGCCCAGCTCTTCGGCGATGCCGCGCGCCAGATCTATATCGAAGCCCGCGAGCTCTTCCTCGCCGGTCTCGGGATTGGTCCAGTAGAATTCATACGGCGGGAATTCGATGTTCGCGCCCACCACGAGCACGCCCTTATCCTGAATATCGGAAAGCGTATCGGCGGATGCAATGCAGAGCGCGCTCAGCATGAGCAGCATGACGAGTGCGAGAGACAATATCTTTTTCATAAAAAACCTCCATTCGACTAACGATGGTATCGCGTCAATGAAAAGCTTTGTTAATAAGGTGCTTTGGTAAAGCAATAAGGTGGACGAAATGGAATATACGGTGAATGAATTTACAATCTGCAGAGCCAATAAACTCGCAACAAAAGTCACTTTGCTCGTGAGCATCTAGTCAAAGAATCGGTGCGAAAAAACGCCATCAATCCTCGATGTGGAGGATCGATGGCGATAAGGATTATTGAAACCATTTTTGAAACAGTATTTCCAGCGGGTCGTCCTTGAGCATGAAGCCGCCGATGGCGGAGTAGCCGAGCTTTACGTAGAAGTGCTGAGCGCATTCATCCTGTGCGGATGAAGTCATGACGACATCGCAGCCCGCTGCCTGCATTTCGCGCTCCCAGTATTCGGTGAGCAAGCGCCCGCAGCCTTTGCCACGGTATTCTTCGAGCACGAACAAGTGGTTCATGAAGGGTACGATATCCCAAAATCGGTTCCAGCGCAGCCATCCTATGCACACATCGTCCGATTCGGCGATCAACATATAGCCGTCGGAAATACACTTGCGCAGTGTGCTTGGTTCAATATGATGTTCGTATTGCGACAGGGTGCCGTAATCCTCGTCCGTCGCGGGACGTATGGCAAACGTACTCATAGCATGAGTTTCCTTTCTCCTACAATCGGGTGGAAGCCATATCCAGACGGGTGATGATGTCCTGCTGTATGGCGGGGGATAGGTCGAGGAAGTTGACGAACGTGCCGTGAATGCGCATTATGTATACGCCGCTGGGAGCATACTTTTTGGGGTTTGCCAAAACCTTGCGAAGCGTTTGAGGAGTAGTGACATTCATATACAGGTAGAATGGATCCAAGCGATCGTTGCCTTGGTTGAAGAACAGCGGGGCGATGACGCGCTGCTTCATTTGCAACCCTTTTTCCTCGAAGGTTTCGCCGGTAAAGTATTTGGGGTCAATACCGAAATGGGAGGCATAGCCGCCGGTGAACTTCTCGTAAGGCAGGCGGAACGCGGAGAGTGTGCGGAAGCCGAGCCCCTGCTGCGCGTCGCCAAAAAGCGGATCTACGCCGTAGCCCAGCATTTCGCGGCTCTTGCGACCATCCGGAAGCGCGCCAACCCAGTAGCCGTAGGTTAGATGGGTGCTGGGGCTGCTCCAATCGGGGCGGAAGGCGTTGCCCCAATTATTCTTGAGCGAAGCCACCATATCGCTGACGCGCGTGGCAATTTCCGCGGCTTCCAAATCGGATTCCGGAATATTGTTGCCAAATTTCGGCGCGCCGCGCAGATATTCACGCAACTGAGGATCGTCCTTAAAATCGGTGCGAAGCGCGTCCAGCAGGCGTTGCGCATCGTGAGGGCGCTCTTGCAGCAGACGATCTACAGCGATAAAGGAATCCGCAACTACGGAGAGCCCGTGAATCAGGCAGCCGCTGCCATTATAGGGCGTGCCTTGATGCGCCGTATCGCGCATATCGTATCCGGTTTCCAGACCGCCCATAAAGCAGCTTAGGAAGGGTACGCGCAGGTGAGAGAGCGCCCAAGTCGCGCCGTTTGCGGCATCCGCCATGGCGCGGCACGCCTGCTCCAGTGTGCGGTAGAAGAGCGGGCGCAGGTTTTCGAGCAATGTCTTTGCGTCGCTAGGAACGTCAACCTCCATGAGCTTGTCTCCGGTAATGAGCGAACGTCCGGCGTTCAGCGTCATTTCCAGCACTTTACCCATGTTGAGCCAGCTGTTGGTGGTATTGCCGTTGTCCTTACCCATAATGAGCGGTTCCTGGCAGCCGGCCACGGCGTAGTTTGGCAGATCTTCCGGAGCCACTCCACGCTTGGGCAGCACCGCGAAGAGCGTATCGTCGTTAAAGAGCGATGGCGTGAGCATACCGGGGGTAAAGAAGAATTTGCCCATTTCGCGGTACAATTCCTCCGGCGTGTTGCGGTGCAGCTTGACCGAAAGGATCGGCTGGGGCAGATTCATACTGTAGTATGCGTCGAGCATGGCGTAGGTGGTGGGATTGGTGAGATCGTTTCCCTCCTGATCGCGCCCGCCGATCAACAGGTTCTGCGAGATCGCCCAGCTGCGATCGCCTACGTTGAAGAACACCAGCAGGCAGCTGAACAGCTCCGCGGTCTCTTCGCGGGACAGATCGGTCATGGCGCGATAGGGTTCGAATATGCGGTCGGCGTTGCCTACGGAGAGCGCGAATGGGTTGGGCGCCTGCTCCAAACACATCACCTGCCAGAGCAGCATAAAGCTCTGCATTGCTTCGTACAGGTTGCGCGCGCCGTAACGGGGTACGCGGGAGAGGGTTTCCACCATGAGCTCCAGCTGCGTTTTGCGGGGTTCGCTTGCCTGCGCGAGCTGTTCGCGCGCCAAAGCTGCATATCGTTCCGCCAGTATGAGCGCGCACTCCATGGAGTCCGCCATTGCGCGAAGGTTGCGGCGCTGCTCCTCGTCGTCAATGCGGCGCAGTTTTTCGGAGGTTTCGGAAATCAGCGTTTGAAGACCTTCGGCGAGCGCGCGGCGGAAATCCGGAATGACGTGTCCCGTAACCTGTTCTACGAAAAATACGACCTCGTTGGTATAGTTGCCATAATCGCGGTAAACCTGCATCAGATCGCGCACATATGGGCTGTCGTTGGTGCGGGCGCGCAAGGCGTCGATGCGTTCGCGGGAAATCTCCTCGTTGGGTACGATATCGTCAAACACGCTGGTGGGATCGCAATAGCCGCTGAACGTTTCCACCTGAAACGCGGGGTTGATCAGCGCATAGGTGCGGGCAAAGGCGTCGCGCTGCGTGCCGGCAAACACCGCGTTTTTGCTAATGGAGATGGGCAACGCCTGTACCATGCGGCGCAGCGCAGAGGCGGCGTTCTGCTCCTCCGTGCCCGTATCTTCTACGGACATGGCGGCTTCGCGCGCGTAAAACCAGCCGTCCAAACGCGCCATGGCGCGCTCTTCGCGAAATAGGGTTTTTGCCATTTCAGCAATTTGACCCTGCCGATATCCCTTTAACATAGATATTTCCTCCTGTTCCTCAGGTTCGAATCACGTTTAAGCCGTGCGCCTTGAAGGCGTCTCGTATTTCGCGCTTGCGTTTATCGGGAATGAAGCCGTTTTTTACGGTATAGGGCATATGAAGCCGTTCCCATTTTTCTTTGCCGTATTCGTGGTACCAGAGAGGTTCCACATATACATTGCGCCGTGGGAACGATGCGAGGGTTTTGGCAAAAGCATCGATGGTTTCGGGGGAGGCGTTATAACCGTTGACGAGTGGAATATGCACGACTACGTGCGGATGCTCCGCGCAGGCGCGACGTAGATTGTTCAGCACAGTTTCCAACGGAAAGCCGGTGATTTCGCGGTGTTCGCGGGGGAAGGGCTGTTTGTAGTCGATCATTAAATGATCGATCAGGGGAAATAGGTCGGATAGGTGAGAATGCGTGCCGTTGGTCTCGATGGCGGTATTGATTCCAAGTTCATGCAGCGCTTGGAGCGCATATTGCAGCGCCTCGAACTGCAGAGTGGGTTCGCCGCCGGTGAACGTTACGCCGCCGCCATCAAAGAACATACTACGGCTGCGGTCTACCTCGTCCAGCAGCGCATTCACATCCGCCAGTTTTCCGCCTTCGGGCGCGAGCCCCTCCGGATTGGCGCACCACGGGCAGCGCATGGCGCAGCCCTGCAGGTGATAGACCAGCCGGTTGCCGGGTCCGTCCTGCGAAAAATTAAACCCCTTCTGAAAGTAGCGTATGTTCATGAATCAGTTCCAAATGGAGTCCATATGGTAGATCTCCGCCTCAATGCGCAGATTTTGACCGGTGACGCGCAGAATTTTGCCCGCCATTTCCTGCCCATAGCTGGCGGAGATTTCGTTTTGCAGGAAGAATTCGCTGGACATGGTATCCGTGAGCAGTCGGAGCGAAAGCGTACCGGAGCGCATGAGCTTCACGCGCTTATTTCCGCGGTCGAAATTGACGCAACCGCTTTCGGGGTCGTACTCAATGGTCGCAATACCCAGCTCGAGCGTGAACGGCGCTTCACTTTGAATATTTATGAGCGCGTCTCCCTGCGTGGGAAGCTCGAGAACTGCCTCATTGACCGATTCCAAGCAGCGCGCCTTGGGTTCTCCGGTGCGCAGGTCGTTCAGGGCGGGAATGGGCGTGCGCGTCAAGCGGTATCCGTTTGGCGATTCCACGAGCTTGAGCAAACAGGGCACCGTCATCTGCTGCGAGAACGGCATATCCGGATATGAGGTGGCATCGGTCCATGAGAGCTTGTCGTCGCGCAGCCAGCTGATGTGCATACGGGCATCCGTACCGCCCACGCCGTTCCAGGTCTGTCCCGCGTAGGTACACAGCCCATAATCCAGCGGGAAGCGTTCGCCCTCTTCGTGGAACGCGCCGTGGGTAAATTCACCAATTCGGTATAGACCGTCCGCTCCGTACAGCACCCATTTCGGAGCGCCGCCGTTTGCCGGCGTGAGCGGGAACAGATCGGGGCACTCGTATAGGTCCTCCGCGCGGGAGGTACGAGACCAAGTATGCAAATTATCACTGTGGTAGAAGGATACGCAATTGCCCTTATCGGTAGTTTCATATACGGCGATGCCGAAACCACCCTCCGGATCGCGGAATATGCGGGGGTCGCGCCAGCTTTTGCCCGCTTCAGTGGGAATGGCGGGCTGTTCGGGGAACAGCGTAAAGCGCTCGCCGTCTTTGCTCCAAGCGAGGAACTGCCCCTCGGAGGGATGCGTTTCGTGGGTCTGCGTGCGGAAGTTGACGGAGCCCAAATGGGTGAACGCGGCGATGATCGCGCCTTTGCCATAGCCTGCGACGCCTTCTTCATCAATTACGCAGCTGCCGGAGGCGATGTGTCGGGTGGAGACCCATGGGCGAATGCCGTCTGAATGCTCTGTCCAGCGGATGCCGTCCGCACTGACGGCGTGTCCCCAGTGAATATTTACGCCGCCGTGGAGAATGCCATAGGGATTGTGCTGGTAGTAGAGGTGGAAACGCTCCCCGTCGTACACCAGACCGTTTGGATCGTTCAGCCAGCCGCGGCGCGAGGAGAAATGGTACTGCGGGCGCAGCGCCTCGCGGTACAGGTTGGGGTACAGAGTGTTGTCCGCGTTCATGGGACCGCCTTCGCAAATGGCATCGAGCAGAGCTTCGGGCGCTTCCTCCGTGAAAGAGAGGGTGACGCTTTTGTCGATATATTGTTCAAGCTCCATGCCGCACCAAAAGTCCGGTTCGCCTGAGACCAGCCCAAGGCGAAGCTCGGCGATTTGTTTGCCGTCGATCTCAAAACGTACATAATACGGATGCGCGCATCTGCCAATGGGCAGGTGCAGCCAGCCGTGCTTTAATTCAATGGTTCTGGACATATCGAGCGAGAGCCTCCTTTCCTCAGCCCTGAAATAGCGAATGGTTCACCTTGTATAGAGCGCGGAAGGTATTTTGACCTTCGCGGTAGATTTCTGCGTTGGCGGGGATGGGTTCGGTACAGCCGTCTTCGCAGCGCACAATGGCGCCGCACGCTTGTTCCAAACTCTCGTAGGCGCCCGCGCCGACCATGGCGCAGATCGCCGCGCCGATGCCCGCCTCCTCGGTCATGGTGGTAGCGTAAATGGGCTGTTCCAGCATATCCGCCAGAATTTGCCGCCAGAGCGGGCTGCGCGCGCCGCCGCCGGATACGATCAGGCGGTGAATGCGCGGGTTTAGCGCGCGAATGCACTCCATGGCGTCCGCCAGCGCGTAGCCCACGCCTTCCAGTACGGCGCGCGTCATGGCGGCGGAATCGTGTTCCAGAGTCAGACCGAAGAACATCCCCTTCGCCTTTGGGTTTAAGTGGGGCGTACGCTCGCCGGTGAGGTAGGGCAGGAAATACAACCCGCCGCAGCCGGGGGCGATTTGCGCGGCGGCTTCGTGACGCTCGGCAAACGCGTGCGTATGAAGCACCTTATCAAAAAACCAGTTCTGCGCAAGGCAGCAGTTCAGAATCGCGCCCATAACGTACCAGCTGTCGCGCTGGGCGTGGCAGAAGGTATGGGTGCGCAGCTGCGGGTCGTATGCGGGGGTATCCACGGGAACGAAAATCTGTCCTCCGGTACCCAGCGTAATGGAAGCGTCTCCCGGGCGAAGTATGCCGTTGCCCACGGCCTGCATGGGCTGGTCGCCGCCGCCAAATACAACGGGAATGCCGGGGCGAAGTCCCAATATCTCCGCGGCTTCACGGGTGAGCGGGGCGTGGATCTCCGCTGCGGAGTGGTTTGCATCGGGCAGCAGCGCAGGATCAATATGGAACGCGGAGAGCATCTCTTCGCTCCAAGTCTGTTTTGCGCAGTTGAACATGAGCGTGCTGCACGCGTCCGAAGGCTCGGTACCGTATTCGCCGGTCAGGCGGAAGCGGATGTAGTCCTTGGGCAGCAGTGCGTGGCGAGTCTTGCGATAGATTTCGGGCTGGTTTTCCCGCACCCAGAGCAGGGAGCAGATTTGAAAGCCCACCCCCACGGGGTTTTGGGTCCATTCCCCCAAGCGCTGCAGTCCAATTTGTTCGCGAATGGCTGCGACTTGATCGGCGGAGCGTTGGTCGCACCAAATAATGGCGGGGCGCAGCGGCACGCCGCGTTCATCCGTCAGTACGGTTCCGTGCATCTGTCCGGAAAGACCAATGCCCGCGATTTCCGTATTGTCAATTTCGGCGCGACGCATCGCCTTGGCGAGCGAATCGCGCAGGGCGAGCCACCAATCCTCAGGGTTTTGTTCGGCATAGCCGGATACGGGTATGGATATGGGATATTCGCGATAGCCGCTGCCGCAGATCGCGCCGTCCTCGCGCACGAGCAGAGATTTGAGTCCCGTCGTGCCTAAGTCGATTCCCAGATAAACTGCCATGAATGATCACTCATCCTTCATAAGTGAAAGGTCATAATGTGTACAAGGTAATATTCTTCACGTTCAGCGCGCCGCAAATGGCGTACAGCTCTACCGTGGTTTGTGCGCTCACAGGCTCATCCAACCGCATGGTCATGGCGCGACCATCGCCCAGTATGAGGTCCAAAATATCGCCGGAAACGGTCATATCGATGAGAACCGCGCCCGCGAGATTGATGTTT
>JAFUAR010000061.1 GCA_017460585.1 Clostridia bacterium | reverse complement strand
TGGTGGAAATTGTGCTCACCTGCATTTTCGTGCTGTGCATACTGGGCGTCACCTCAAAGAAGGCGAACCACGGCTCCTTCGGCGGTCTCGTCATTGGTCTTACCCTCACGGGCGTACACATTCTGGGCATCGGCTTGACCGGCACCTCGGTCAACCCCGCGCGCAGCTTTGGTCCCGCAGTCGTCGCCGCCATCAGTGGCAACGCCGCTCCTCTTGGAGCGCTGTGGGTATTTATCGTAGGTCCGTTGGTGGGCGCTGCGATTGCCGCCTGCATTTACAAGGCGCTGGAGGACTAAATCCAATACCATCCAAAATGAAGGAATGCGATTGCATTCCTTCATTTTTAGTTTGTCTTTACTAATCTTTGGGTTTGCATACGCTAATCTTTGCCGGTTTCTATTGCATTTTTGCCCATTCCTGCATATAATAATGGCAGACATTTTAGGAGGTGTTTTCATGGCATACCAGATTTCTGATGATTGCATCGCGTGCGGCGCGTGCGCGGATGAGTGTCCCGTTTCCGCCATTTCCGAAGGCGATGGCAAGTACGTAATTGATGCGGATACCTGCATTTCCTGTGGTGCGTGCGCGGGCACTTGCCCCGTTGGCGCTCCTGCCGAAGCATAATTAAACTTTGAACAAAGTTCCCCGAACGGTGAAGCAATCGCCGCTCGGGGAACTTTGTGTTGCCGTTCAGCCCATGGCTTCGCAGGTTGCGGCAGCGCTCGAATTTACAATTCGGCGGTATCCGGTCCGGGGCAGTCGGCAAAGCCGACCGCAAAACGCCGCCGCTGTGGGTTGCTTGCCGGAAGGTGCGACCCCCGACATCCCTTTTATGTGAATGGTAACGAACTTTGTGTATTCCCTTCCTTTATTTTTCCGTTTTTCTTGCAAGCGCGCCGGAAATAGAGTATACTGAACGCACAGCATATTAAAGGAGAAGCCATGATTCGACTGATTGCCACCGATCTGGACGGCACGCTGCTCAATGCCGCCAGCGCGCTCACGCCGCGCACGCTTCGCGCGTTGCGGGCGGTAATGGCGCGCGGCGTTTACGTATCGCTTTCGAGCGGACGCATGATGGAAGCGATGCTGTCCTTCGCCTCCGAAATCGGCGTGAACGCGCCCATGATATTGTACAACGGCGCGATGATCTACGATACGCGCTCGCGGCGTACGCTGTTTTCCAATATCATTCCGCATTCACTCGCCGTGGAGGTATGCCGCGCAATGGAGGAAATGGGGCTGTACTATCAGGCGTATCCCGGCGAGGGCTACTATTGTCGGGAGCGCACAAAGTATACCCGCCTGTACGAGGAGAGCATTCGCGTACCCTGTCAACCTGTCGCCGTGCCCATCAGCCAGTGGCTTCAAACGGGCGCGATCAAGCTGCTCGCCATCGATTCCGCCGAGCGGATTGACGAGGCGCGGGCATTGCTCTCGGCGCGCTTTCCCTCGGGAGTTCGCTTCATGAAATCCAGAGATACATTTCTGGAGGTCGTGGCGGAAGGCATTGATAAAGCTGCAGCGCTGCGCGCGCTCGCGGCACAGCTGAACGTTCCTATTTCCGAGGTATTGGCTTTCGGCGACGGGCAAAACGACGCTGGTATGCTGCGCGCGGCAGGTATCGGCGTGGCAATGGAAAACGCGGATGCGCTCTGCAAACAGGCGGCGGATCGCTTTGCAGAACCGAATACGCGCGACGGAGTGGCGCGTTTCATAGAAGAGGGATTGGAAACGGGACTGTTTGGGGAGGCATAAGCTATGGTTAGGGAAGCGGATTTCGTCAAAGCGCTGGATTTGGAGCGCATACTCTCCACGGATGCGAAGGAGCTGCCCATCGAGGTGAGCAACTCCAACCGCCCCGGTATGCAATTTGCCGATTACTGGGATTTCTTCGCCTATGAGCGCCCACAACTGCTGGGCAAGGTGGAAATGACCTACCTTTCGCAAATGGATGAAAGCACTCGCCGCGCGCGTCTCAAGAAGTACTTCAGCTATCCGCTGCCGTGCATCATCATTAGCCGCGGCTACCCCTGTTTCGATGAAATGCGCGTATATGCGGCTGCGCACAACGTGCCCATTTACTCCACCAAGCGCGAGACCACGGATTTTGAGCTGGACATGATCCGTTTTTTGCAAAATTACCTCGCGCCGCGGGAGACCCGACACGGCGTGCTGGTCAGCGTATACGGTACGGGTATGCTCATTACTGGCAATTCCGGCGTAGGCAAGAGCGAGGCCGCGCTGGAGCTGGTGAAGCGCGGTCATCAGCTGGTCGCGGACGACGTAGTGGATATTCGCCGCGTAGGCGACAACCGGCTCATCGGCGAATCGCCGGAGCTCGTGCGCCACTTCATGGAAATTCGCGGCGTAGGCATTATCGATATTGCCACCATGTACGGCGTTGGCGCGATCATCAACAGCAAAACCATTGAAATGCGCGTTCATTTGGAGCTTTGGCAAAACGGCAAGGAATACGACCGCCTCGGCATGAAGGAGAATTATTGCGAAATACTGGGCGTTAAAATTCCCAGTCTGCTGTTGCCCATACAGCCCGGGCGCAATCTGGCGGTAGTGCTGGAGGTTTCGGCGCGCAATTTCCGACTAAAGCAAATGGGCTACAACGCCGCCAACGAACTGGCGCGGCGGCACATGGAGCGATTGCAAAAATCTGAAAACAATGATGAATAATTATATTATTGGAGGGAACAAACTATGGTTTATATCGGCGTAGATCTCGGAGGTACCGGCATTAAGGCCGGCGTGGTGGACGAACAGGGCAATATCATCGCCAAGGAAAGCTGCCCTACCGGCGTAGAGCGCGGCTACGCGCCCGTCATTGAAGATATCGCGAAGCTCTGTACGCGCGTGGCTTCCCGCGCGGTGCACGATATGAGCGAAATCAAGTGCATCGGTATCGGTCTGCCCGGCATTTACGTGCCCGCGACCGGACGCGTGCCCTTCTGCACCAATCTCAGCTGGCACGATGTGCCGCTCCTTTCCGAAATGCGCAAGTACACCCAGCTTCCGGTATTTGCCGATAACGACGCTACTGTCGCCGGTTTGGCAGAGGCGGTTGCGGGCGTGTCCGCGGGCTGCAAAACCAGCGTGTTCGTTACGCTGGGCACCGGCGTAGGCGGCGGCATTATTATCGACGGAAAGCCCTACTCCGGACCGCATGGTATCGCCAGCGAGGTAGGACATATGATTACCGTAGCGGGCGGCGAGCTGTGCACCTGCGGCAACAAGGGCTGCTGGGAGCGCTATGCCTCCGCCACCGCCATTATTCGCGAAGGTCGCAAGTATGCCAAATTCCATCCGGACAGCGCTCTCGCCAAGGCGGTAAACGGCGATCTGGACGCCATTGAGGCGAAGACCGTAATCGACCTCGCCAAGGAGGGCGATCCCGCCGCCTCCGAGCTGTTCGACCAGTATGTGGAGCACCTGTGCGTGGGTTTGGTAAACCTCATCAACCTGTATGATCCGGAGATCATCGCATTGGGCGGCGGCGTAAGCCACGCCGGGCAGTTCCTGCTGGATCGTGTGAACGACATTCTGCCCAAGATGGTATTCTACAAGACCATGCCCTACGCCAAAGTAGAGCTCGCCAAGCTCGGCAACGACGCGGGCATTATCGGCGCGGCAATGCTGGGCAGATAACCAATCGAATGCAGCGGGGGGGAGCAATCCCCCCGTCAATATACAAGGAGGAACGCATCATGGGCGCCTATGAACGACTGTTGAAATACGCCCAGTTTGATACCGCCTCCAATGAGGCGAGCGCCACCTGCCCCAGCACACCCGGGCAGCTCGTGCTGGCAAACGCGCTGGCGGATGAAATGCGCGAAATGGGTCTTCAGGAGGTTCGTGTGGACGAACACGGATATGTGTACGCCGCGCTGCCCGCCAATATTGAAAATCGTCCCGTAATCGGGCTCATCGCCCACATGGACACTGTGGACTGCGTGCCCGTGCTGCCCATGAACCCCAGAATTGTGGAAAATTACGATGGCGGACCCATCGCCTTGGAGAACGGCGATATACTCGATCCCGCCGTTTACCCCGAAGTCGCCACTGCAAAGGGCAAGGATCTGATCGTGACCGACGGCAATACGCTGCTCGGCGCGGACGACAAGGCGGGCGTCGCCGAAATTCTCACCGCCATGGAAATTCTTCTGAACGATTCAACCATACCGCACGGCAAAATCGTGATCGGCTTTACGCCGGACGAGGAGATTGGTCGCGGCGCGGATCTCTTCGATGTGAAGGGATTTGGCGCGGACTTCGCCTACACGGTGGATGGCGGAAGAATCGGCGGTATTGAATACGAAAACTTCAACGCCGCCTCCGGCGTAGTCACCGTACACGGCGTGAACGTCCATCCCGGCAGCGCCAAGAACAAGATGCGTAACGCCTCGCTCATCGCTATGGAATTTGCCTCTATGCTGCCTCCCGCCGAGACCCCTGCGCATACCGAGGGTTACGAGGGCTTCTATCACCTCTGCGGCATGGAAGGCGCGGAGGAACTGGCGAAGCTTGTGTATATTATTCGCGATCACGATCGCAACCGCTTTGAGGCGCGCAAGGAAGCGTTTGCCCGCATCGCCCGTTATTTGAACGATCAATACGGCGCGGGCACCGTAGAGGCGCAGATCACCGATTCCTATTACAATATGCTGGAAGTCGTGAAACCCCATATGCACATCATCCGTTTGGCCGAGCGCGCCAATCGCGCGGCGGGCATCGAGCCCTATATTGAGGCGATCCGCGGCGGCACCGACGGCGCGCGCCTCTCCTTCATGGGCTTGCCCTGCCCCAATCTGGCCACCGGCGGTATGAACTACCACGGGCGCTTCGAGTGTATTCCCGTGCAGGATATGGACAAGATCGTTCAAATGTTGATTCAATTGGTATCGCTGGAACCTGAAATACAGTAAATCGGAGGTGCTGGGATGGCGCTGTTTGATACCGACGTTCAGGAACTTAAGAACAAAGTGCTTCGCGAAGTCGCCGAGCTGGCGTTTGACGATGCGCTCACGCCCCGCAACGCGCTGAACATCCCCGAAAAGATCATTCCCGATGGCAGCCAACCGACCATGCGCTGCTGCATTTACAAGGAGCGCGCCATATTGAACCAGCGCGTTAAGCTGGCTATGGGCGGCAATCCGGAAGATCCAAACGTGGTCGAGGTGCTGCCCATCGCCTGCGATGAGTGCCCCGTGGAAGGCATTATGGTCACGCAGGCGTGCCGCGGCTGCATCGCCCACCGCTGCCAGAACGCCTGCCCGAAGGATGCCATCACCATCGTGAACCACCATGCCAGCATCGATCGCGACAAATGCGTGGAGTGCGGGCGCTGCGCCGAAGCGTGCAGTTATTCCGCCATCATCAAGCAAACCCGTCCCTGCATTCGCGCCTGCAAGCCCAAGGCGATTACCATAGACAAGGATTCCCGTAAAGCGGCGATTGACGCAAAAAAATGCGTATCCTGCGGAGCGTGCGTGTACCAGTGCCCCTTCGGCGCGATTTCCGACAAGTCCTTCATAGTGGACGCCGTTCGCCTGCTGCGCGAATCCGAAAACAACAAAAAGTACCATGTGTACACCGTCATCGCCCCATCCGTAGCGGGGCAGTACGCCGATATCGACGTAAAACAGGTAATGGGCGGCTTGTTGGAGCTGGGCTTTTACTATCTGGTCGAAGCGGCATGGGGCGCGGATTTCGTCGCCTACAACGAAGCGCGCGAGCTGGTGGAGAAAAAATTTCTTACCTCCAGCTGCTGCCCCGCGTTCGTATCGTTCGTGGAGAAGAATTTCCCCACACTCAAGAACAATATCTCCGGCAATTTGTCCCCCATGGCGCATATGGCGATGCTGATTCGTCAAAAGGATCCCACCGCGAAGATCATATTCATTGGTCCTTGCATCGCCAAGAAGGCGGAAACCCGATATACGCGCACCTCGCAGTACGTGGATTGCGCCATCACCTTTGAGGAAATGCAGGCGCTGTTCGACGCAAAGCGCATCGATCTGAAAAATATGCCCGCCATCACCTTGGATCGCGCCAGCTATTACGGGCGCGTATTCGCCCGCTGCGGCGGTCTGGCGACCGCTGTGGAACAGGCGATCAAGGAAATGAACGTATCCGATGAGGAATTCCGCCTGAGCGCGGTGTCCTGCAACGGTCTGACGGACTGCCGCAACGCGCTGCTCAAGGCAAGCCGAGGAAAGCTGGAGGAAAACTTCATTGAAGGCATGGCTTGCGAGAGCGGCTGCATCGGTGGTCCCGCGTGCTTGAGTCACGGCGCGCGCAACCGCGTGCAATTCACCAAATATGAAAAATCCGAATCCGGACGCACCATTACCGATTCCATCTCCGCTTTTACACTATAGCTGGATTGATTCGAAGTTACTGTTCAGCCTACGGCTTCACAGTAGGTGGACGGGGGACACGTCCCCGCCCGCGGCGCGGCGCTCGAATTTTCAATTCGGCGGTGTCCCGCTCGATTCTTTGAATCGACCGGGGCAGTCGGCAAAGCCGACCGCAAAACCCTTGGTTTTGCGCCTTCGTCCGCGGTTTTGACTGAAAGTCAAAACTTGAAAACCCTTTCGGGTTTTCAACCTTGCCATCCCCCTCAGGTTTTGCTAAAACCGCTGCGCGGTTTTCGGGCGCAAAACCTGCAAGGAAGCGGACACTTGGTCCGCGTCCTCGCGGCGTACACGCCGCCGCTGCGGATTGAATGTCAGGGGTTGCGACCCCCGACACCCCC
>JAFUAR010000060.1 GCA_017460585.1 Clostridia bacterium | reverse complement strand
CCCCCTCAGGTTTTGCTAAAACCGCTGCGCGGTTTTCGGGCGCAAAACCTGCAAGGAAGCGGACACTTGGTCCGCGTCCTCGCGGCGTACACGCCGCCGCTGCGGATTGAATGTCAGGGGTTGCGACCCCCGACACCCCCGTTGGCTGAATGGTAACATCGTTATTATACCACAAGCCCTTCCGTAAGAAAAGTTTTCTTGCGCCCGTAAATCGCGCGTGCTATAATGGCGCAAAACCTGAATTGGAGGGAGATGCTCATGGCACAAATTCGCCCCGCCCGTTTGGAGGATATGAGCGAGCTTTTGCGCGTATACGAATGCGCCCGCGCCTTTATGCGCGCCAACGGAAACCCGACTCAGTGGGACGGCGGTTATCCCGCGCGGGAACTGCTGGAAGAGGATATTGCGCAAAGCCGCCTGTATATTATAGAGGAGAAGCGCTTTGGCATATGCGGCGCGTTTATGCTGCTGCCTACGCCCGATCCTACCTACGCCTATATCGAGGGCGGCGCGTGGCGCAGCAATACGCCCTACGGCACCATTCACCGCATCGCCTCGGATGGACGGGTTCACGGACTGTTTCACGAAGCGGTGAAGTTCGCGCGCGAGCGTTTTGATCACTTGCGCATCGATACCTTCCGCGACAATTTTCCCATGCAGCATTGCATATTGAAGGAAGGCTTTTCCCATCGTGGTACAATTTATTTGGAAAATGGAGATCCTCGCATGGCTTACGATTGGATTAAAGGAATGGAGGTATAAACTATGAAATCTGCGGACCTGATTTTTGGTTTGAAGCACTTGGGGCTGTTCGTGCCCAACCTGAACGAGGCGGTTTCATTCTATCACGATTTGTTTGGCTTTGAAACGCGCAGCGTCAATCCGGACGCCGATGGCAATCCGCATATTGTGTTTATGGATAAGTGCGGCTTGGAACTCGAACTCATTCAGATGGACGAGGACAAGAAGCAGAACTGGATCGACGCGGCGAACGTTACGCCCAATCATTTCGCCCTTTGCTGCTCGGATACGGCGAAATTTGTAGAATTGTTGAAGGCGAAGGGAGTGACCTTCGAAACGGAGAAGGATCAGCGCGTATCCAATTTCGACCAACCGCCAAGGGATATCGATATTGTGTTCTTTCATGGTCTGGGCGGCGAGCGCATCGAGGTTTTTCAGGAGATTACGGCGGAATGATCACAAGGCAATTATTTCATAAATTCGAGTTATTTTTTACCGTTTTATGAATTGCTTTTTGCTTGACACTTCATCAATGACATGATATAGTAATAAGTGGATTATGCCTGCATAGATATATATGCTTGGATGCGCAGGCAATACCGAATTGAACAATGGAGGAAAATGCAGATGAAAAAGCTCGCGTTGATTCTGGCGGCGGTTTTGCTCGTAGTTGCGCTGCCTTTCTCGCTGGCGGAATCCACCTTCACCGCAAAATATTTTGACGGGAAGCTCACGTGGTCCGGCACAGGCGTGGATTGTACCGTAGACGTATACGTAGACGGCGTTAACATTCATTCCCTGAATCCCAACAAGACAAGTGGACAGAAGTCCATAGTATGGGCAAACGGCAGTACGCATACTGTGAAGTTTGACCCTTCCAAGGGTACTGGCACGACCGTGACCATTAACGTATCCGCAGCGGATAACCCCTCTCAGGCAACGCCGAGCCCCACGGATACGCCCACTCCCGTTCCCACGGCAACGCCTACTCCGGTTCCGACCGCTACGCCGGAACCCACCGCCGTACCTACCGCGGAACCCACCGCCGTACCTACCGCGGAGCCTACCGCCGTTCCCACTGTGGAACCCACCGCTGTACCGACCGCGGAACCCACGGCTACGCCCACTCCCGTACCCACGGCAACGCCGATTCCCACCGCGAACCTGACCAAGACCAGCAACGGCACCATCACCATTGATGCGGGCACGCAGCTGCAGCTGGTTCCCAGCATTGCAACCACCAGCGGCTGGACGGTGAAGAGCTATACTTCCAAGAAGACCGCTGTCGCGACCGTTTCCGGCTCCGGTCTGGTGACTGCCAAGGCGGAGGGTTCCTCTAAGATTACCATTAAGACCAGCAAGAAGTCGATTACCGTAACCATTAAGGTGGTCGATCCCACTTTGCCCACTTCCATCCGCTTCGCTACCGCAACGCAGAATGTGAATGTTGGCACTACGTTGGATCTGAAGAGCATCATGACGCTCGCGCCCAATACTGCGCTCGCTTCTAAGATTACTTGGTCTACTTCCAAGGCGAAGGTCGCGACCGTGAAGGACGGCGTGGTGACTCCCGTTGCAGAGGGCAGCGCGAAGATTACCGCCAAGTCCGGCAAGGTAAAGGCGACGATTACCATTAAGGTCGTTGATCCCAACAAGCCCGCTGCCGTAACGCTGGATAAGACCGGCACTATGACTTTGAAGGTGGGCGATACTCTGAACCTGACCGCGACCTTGAGTCCCGTAACCGCGACCCGTCAGCTGACGTGGAAGACTTCCAGCGCTAAGGTGGCGACCGTAACTGTAGACGCCAACCAGAACGCGGTGGTTCGCGCCGTGAAGAAGGGCTCCGCGACCATTACCGTAACTACGCACAATAGCAAGAAGGCGACTTTGAAGATCAAGGTTGTCAACTGATAGATCATCCATAGAATTACAGTCGCCCTCCGGAAATCATTCCGGAGGGCGATGATCTTTTGGTATTTATGCTCTATTGTCGTCTATGGTCGGCAAATTCAATTCAAATTCCGGCATCATTTGCAGCTTAAACAGGTTGCGCGCGTGCAATCGGTCGATTTTTTCCTTGTGTGCCGCGTCGTCAATCGCTCCCGTGCGAATGTAGCGGTCGAGTTCGGCGTAGGTGAAGCCCAGATTTTCTTCGTCTGTCTTGCCGCATAAACCATCTATGGGCACTTTATCCACCAATACGTCCGGCAGCCCCAGCACACGACCGACCTGCTTCACCTCGTCTACGGTAAGCTTGCCTAGGGGACTAAAATCTCCGGCGGCGTCGCCATAGCGCGTGGAATAGCCCACCCAGTTTTCCGAAAGATTGCAGGTGTTCACAACGCGCCCGTTGCGGCTCTGGGATACTGCGTATAGCGTCGCCATGCGCACGCGCGGCGGGAGGTTGACTTTGCTCATTTCGCTCAGCTCCAGCGGAATCGCATCTTTCAATGCTTCGAGAGAATCGTGAATGTTCACTTCGTAGCGCTCTATGCCCAAATGATCGACCAGCAGCCGCGCCATGTCAATATCGTGCTGTATGCCATTTGGCATTAGCACACCGATTACGCGCTCTTTGCCCAGCGCTTTGGCACAGAGCGCAGCGGCTACGGAGGAATCCTTTCCGCCGGAAATGCCTACCACCGCATTGCAGTCAGGTCCGTTTTTGGCAAAGAAATCCTGAATCCAGCGCACAATTTCATCCGTTACTGTTTCCGCGTGAAAGGTTTTCGTTGTATTCATATAGCCCGCCTCCATTGCACATATTTCCCGATACAGCGCTTCGTTGATCGGCACGGAGAGACCGTGCTTTTTCGCCATTTGACAAACCGTTCCGGAGAAGAGCTCGACTTCGCTGGGACGGTGCGCCAGACCGTCTTGGCGCATGGAGGGCATACCGTCGGGCGAGAGCGTATCCATGAGATCCACGTAGTAGCGCAGGTCGTCCTCCGTCACGCATACGCCCTCCAGCTGGGCAAGCGCAATGACCTCGCGCATGGCGGCGATCATGCGTTCGCGCGCCGCGCCTGCGCGCTGTACCGTAGCGTAAGTACCCTCCGCAGCCATAACGACTTGATTGACGCCCACATTCAGCATGAACTTGCTCCACAGGCGGTGACGGATATCCGAGTCGATTTGAAAGGGAACGCCGCTGCGCGCAAACAGCTTCGCAACGCGCGCGAGGGCAGGCTCCTGCGCCGACGCCTGCGCGCCGATGACTAGCATTCCCGGGTGGGTATAGCGGAGGGAGGTTCCCTCGCGCACGGCGTCCATGCCCTGCGCTACGCAGCCTCCCACGTTGCGTGCGCCGAACCTTTCTGCGAGCAGCGCTTCGGAGGTAATGCCGTTGAGCAGAGAAACGATGGCGGTATCCTCGCCGATGGCGCGCGCCGCGTCCGCCATCGCCTGCTTTAGACCGGTCGCCTTTACGGCGAACAGAATCAGATCGAATGATGCGCCAATCTGATCGGGCGCGATCATATCAAAACGTCGCGCTTCCCCATTGATGATAATGGGCGTATGCGCGACCTTTGCCTGCCTTTGCTCGCCTGCGATAAAGCATACCTTCGCGCCGCCGCGCTGCAGCATATCGCCAAAAAGCAGCCCCAGCGCGCCCATGCCGATGATGGCGACGGATTGAATCTCTTTCATAGTGTACGTCTCCTTGGCGTTTAGTGGATACGCCTATTGTAGCACAGGTAAGAGAAAAAATCCATGGGCGCGCGAGGCTGCCTTATGAAATCGCGTTATTCCTTTGCCAGATATTCGAATACGAACGAGGTGTGCAGTGCCGCCGATATTACTATACTCTCTTCATCGATATTGAATGTATCGCTGTGGTGGGGAGAGGTTCCGCCTGCGCCGACAAATGCGAAATAGGCGGGCGCGAGCTTCCCATATACGCTGAAATCCTCCGTGCCCAGCTCTGGGGTGGATTCAATAATTGCCTCAGAAGAGAGAACGGCGGCAGCCGCTCGTTCGACATAAGGCTGCAATACCGGAGAGTTTTCCAGAATCGATGTGGCGAATTCGCATTCCGTCTCCGCGCTTACTCTATGCGCGGAGGCGATATTGCGAACGATGCGCGGCACGGCTTCCTCAATATATTTGCGCGTGCGCTCGTGGAGTACGCGCACCGTGCCGGATATGGAGGCTTCACCCGCGATGATGTTATCTCGCGTTCCGGCGTGGAATTGGCATACGGAGATTACCGCAGGATCTACGGGATCCAGCTCGCGGCTCACGATCTGCTGCAAGCCTTGCACAATCTCTACGCCTGCCGCAATGGTGTCGATCGCCTGATGGGGACGTCCGCCATGCCCGCTGCTGCCCGTGAGTTTAATCTTCAAACTGTTCGCACCGCCCATGACGGGTCCGGATTTAAGCGCGATTTTCCCTACGGGCATCATGGCGCGCACGTGAATGCCAAAGAAAGCCTCTACATCGTTGAGCAGCCCCGTTTGCACCACCTGCAGCGCACCCTCGCCGTGTTCCTCCGCGGGCTGAAATATGAGCCTGACGGTACCGGAAAACTCGTTCCGGTGGGAAAGCAGTACTCGCGCGGCGGTCAGCAGCGCCGCGGCGTGCGCATCGTGTCCGCATGCGTGCATGAGCCCGGGATTCACCGATTTATAGGATACGTCGTTCTTTTCACTGATCTCCAGCGCGTCAATATCCGCGCGCAGGGCGATGATGGGTCCTTCCCCGTTGCCGCGTATTTCACCAATGGTAATATTCTTTCCCACCGCTTTATAGGGTACGTTCAGCTTGTCCAATTCAGTGCGGATGTGCGCGGTGGTTTCGATTTCGCAGTGGCTCTTTTCCGGATGCATATGCATCCAACGGCGCTGCTCTACCGCATAATCGCGGTAGAGCAGCGCTTCGCTGTAAAACTTAGAACTCATGGTTTCTTATCCTACATAGTCGGCAGGTACTTCGTATGCCGGTAGCGCCGCGCCTCCGTAAACCT
>JAFUAR010000059.1 GCA_017460585.1 Clostridia bacterium | reverse complement strand
GCACCCCCGTGCCCGCCCAGAGCGCGCACGCGCAGCAATTCAACCCGCAGCGCGACGCCTACGCGCAGCAACAGAACGCCTACGCGCAGCAGAACGCCTACGCGCAGCAGAACGCCTACGCGCAGCAGAACGCCTATGCGCAGCAGAACGTCTATGCGCAGCAGAACGCCTACGGCGATATTGACCAGCCGACCCGTTCGCAGGAATCGGGCACCCTGCTCGTGTTTGCGCAGAACGTCGAGCCCCTGCCCCTGAGCATCACTCAGTTGGTGGACGGCGCGCCCGCCCAAACGTGGAACGTGGCGCTGGCGGGCGCCATGACCATTGGTCGCAGCCCCGCCTGCGAGCTGCAGCTCACGGACGGCACGGTATCCGGCAATCACCTCAAGCTGGAGCGCATGGGCGAGGATCTGGTCGCGACCGACCTGAACTCCTCCAACGGAAGCGCGGTGAACGGACAGCGGCTGTTTACCCCCGCGCCGCTGCATAGCGGCGACACGGTGCAGGTGGGCAGCGTGGTACTGCAAATTACCTTTTAACATTATGCAAGGGGCGGCGTTCCATAAGCGAACGCCGCCCCTTTGCGTACTGCGATTGCCAACGTTTTGGCATCTCGCATTTGCGGCGGGGCGGTATTTCATGAACGGTTACCATTCACCCATGGGGTGTCGGGGATCGCAATCCCCGACATTCAATCCGCAGCGGCGGCGTGTACGCCGCGAGGACGCGGACCAAGTGTCCACATCCTGTTCAGCCGTAGGCTGAACAGCAACCATGTACGCCCGTTTCTCGTTTTGCGATTCACGCCACAAATAATACCGTTTATCGCATATTGTGGATGGAGCGGGCGCGCGGGGCGTATAATACCACCATAGAAAACGCAACGACAATGGAGGGTGAAGGTCATGAAGAAAAAGGGAAGCGCGATGGGCTGGGCGCTGCGCGGGCTCGCCATGCTGCTGGCGGCGCTGGCGTGCGTCGCGCTGCTGCTGCCGTGCGTATCGCTTACCACGATGGGGCGCATACAGGTGCGCGAGGCGGCGCTGGAAATGGGCATTGACGGAAACGGCGGTCAGCTGGATGCCGGCGCATTGATTGCGCAAATGGAGAATGAGTTTTCCTACTTGGGCATAGACAACGCGGACATTGCGCGGCTGACCAATTTGGTGAAGCGGGGCGTGCGCATACTGCAAAACGGCAGCGCCTCCCCTACGGAGCTCAAAAGCGTGCTGGGCGATGGGCTGAGCGCTTTTAAGCGCGTGCAGAAGGAGTTCATGGGCGAATTCGGCGAGGAATTCATGACCGCCGAAGCCTCCAGTGCATTGGCGCAGGTGGAGCGAGCGAACCTTTGGCTGACGATCGGCTGGTGGGCGACGCTGGCGGTCGCGGCAATTGCGGTGCTGGCGCTGGCGCTGCGCTTCCGCTTTGCGGGCATATTGCAAATCGCGGTCATGGCGGCGTGGCCCGTCGCCACTGTGCTGCTGTTGCACCGCTATGCGGATACGCTCAACGGCATGGCGATCATGGGATATGGCCCGTTCGCAGGGCTGCTCTTCGCCGCGGTCT
>JAFUAR010000058.1 GCA_017460585.1 Clostridia bacterium | reverse complement strand
TACCCACACCATGCGCGGTAATTTCACCTTCGGCGGAAATAGACGCCACCGATTCATCGGATGAATCGTAGCGTACACTCTGGTCGCATCCCTCAGGAAGGAGCGCGACGCTTAACGCAACATGAGCATTGGGCGGCAGACTCAGCTCGGTTCGATCCAATTGGAGCGATTCCGGCTGCGGACGCACCGTGACGGTACAGGCGTCAAATACCTCATCCCTATCCCGCACACATACACGCAGTACGGTGCTCCCTACCGACTTAGCGGTCAGCTCGCCCGTTGAGGACACAGATACGACCTCCGGTATGCCGGAAGTGAAAATCAAATCGCCATATCCGCCGTCCGTTTCCACATCTGGGAATATCGTCTCTCCAACATTCAATACAAGCTCAGGGGCGCTAAAGCGCACATACTCTACCCACGGACGTACGGTCAATTCCAAAGTATCGGAAATGCCGTTATAGGCGATCGCGGTCACGCTGGCAACGCCGGGCTGAATGGCCATAAGTATACCGTTTTCATCCACGCTCAATATATCTTCATTTTCGCTTTGGTAGCTCACTCGACCTTGCGCGTCTGTTTCCACTTTTAACGCAAGCCGCTCGCCCACGCCCAGCTCATTTCGCTCCGCGCTCAGCGTAAGCCATGTGGGCGCAGGCAATACGGTTACGATACAGCGGGCGGATTGTCCGTTATAAGTGGAGGCGACAATTTCGCATATGCCCGCGGACAAACCCGTCGCGAAGCCGTCTGCGCTCACCTCAACAATATCACTGGATGATGTATACTGCACTTGCTGGAAACAGTTCCCCGTCGCAGATTCCACGCGCACGCTCGGAAGCTGCACGCGCTCGCCTCTATTCATGGTAAGCGAAGCGGCGGAGAACGATACCGCTGTGGGGGCTTCCAGTACGGTAACGGCGCATTCCGTTTCCACCCCATTAGAGGCGCGCGCCGTAATTACGCACGAACCCGCTTTCACGCCGTGAATTGCGCATCGCTCACCCTTTCCAACAACGGTTGCCACAGCGGGATTCGAGCTAATGTATTCCAACGCGCTCACGCTGCCTGCGCTACGCTCGCAATAGATCTCTCGGGTTTCGCCTTCGCTGAGCGCTGCGACTACTTCGTTGAAAAGCAACCACTCCGCCCCGGGATTCACAACAAATACAAGCTCCTGTGAAGTCTTTTTATTGTAAGTGATCAGCCGCACTTTGGTACGACCCACTTCTTTGGCGACGATGCAACCGGAAGCCTCATCATAATCGGCAATACTTGTATCGCTAATCTGTACGCGCGCATAGGTAGTATCCACCGGAGAAAACGCGCAGCTTCCGCCGCTAAAAGATATGGTTCCCTCCACGGGCACGGATTGCCCCACGCCTACAGATAACTCCGACAGCTTAATGGTCACCTTACTCGGCTTAGGACGCACATTTACTCGAAGCTGAGCGTATACTTCCGGTCTATTGGCAACCGAAACGCGAATCACCGCCGTACCGACTGCCACCGCCGTTACTGTTCCCTTCTGATCGACCTTCGCGATTTTTGTGTTGCTGCTCTCCCACAGTAATGGCGCGGCACTTGG
>JAFUAR010000057.1 GCA_017460585.1 Clostridia bacterium | reverse complement strand
ATGAAGCGTTTATTCGACAAGAAAAGGCTGCTTGCCGCGGTATTGATCGCAGGAGTAGCGCTTCTGAGCGTTGTAATATACGTTTGGATCGGAAAGCCGCTGGTGGATTTCGTACGCGATCCGGAGCGGCTGCGCGAATGGGTAGAGCATTACGGCTGGAAAAGCCGCGTCGTCTATGGGGCGATCGTATGCCTTCAGGTCATACTCGCGGTAGTTCCCGGGGAGCCTCTGGAGCTCTCGGCGGGCTACGCGTTCGGCGCGCTGGAGGGTTCCATTATATGTCTGGCGGGCATATTCGTCGGCAGCGTCGCCGTGTTCCTGCTGGTCAAACGCTTTGGCGTACGGTTGGTTCGACTGTTCTTTTCCGAGGAGAAAATCGCCGAAATGCGCTTTTTGCACGACCGCGACAAGGTGTTTCTATTTACCGGAATCCTTATGATATTGCCCGGCACGCCCAAGGACCTGCTCACCTACTTCGCGGGATTGACCGATATTCCTTTTGGCGCATGGCTGCTGGTATGTTCCGCGGGGCGCATTCCCTCGATCATCACCTCCACTTGGGGCGGCAGCGCCATCGCCACGGGCGACTATGGAACGGCAGCCGCCATATTCGCGGTGACCGCGCTTTTGAGCTTAGGCGGTCTTATGCTGTACCGTCGCCTTCAAATCCGGCGGAAAAAGCGCAAGTGAGACGTTCCAGCCCGCAGAAAGTTTTACATTAACAGGCTTGTATTTGTGACACAATAATGATAGAATCAACCTGTTTGTGATTAACCAACCCCTTGAAGGAGGTGTGATAGAGTATGGGAAAGTATTGTGAGGTTTGCGGCAAGGGTATTGTTTACGGAAATAACGTAAGTCACTCCAACCGCAAGACGCGCCGCACCTGGGCTCCGAACACGCAGAAGGTTCGCGTCATGGTCAACGGCACGAAGACGCGTATGTCGGTTTGCACTCGCTGCCTGCGCAGCAACAAGGTTGAGCGCGCCATCTAAAGCGCGTAAAGTCGATCACTGCTGTTTGTGCAGATTTTCGCTGCGGAGTATTTCATGAATATCAGCAATCCGCTTCGTTCGGTTGCTGATATTTTTCTGAATATTGCGGCGCTTGTATGCCCCGACCACTCGGCGCATACGTTTTTTCGCCAAATTGTCAAATGGCGGTTGCCAATTGCGCTTTTTCATGCTATAATAGTTGGGTGTATTGCGTTGAACACTGAAGGAGGAAGTTTCATGGGTGCGTTGTCGGTCGTTATCAATATCGTATTGATTCTCATTTCCATCGGCTTGATCGTAGCCGTTTTGATGCAGGAAGGTCAGCGTCAGGGTCTGGGCGCTATCGGCGGCGGCGCGGAAACCTTCTTTGGCAAGAACAAAGCCAACAGCGTTGAAGGCAAGCTCAAGCGCTACACCAAAATCTTGGCCGCGGCGTTCATCGTTTTGGCGATCGTCGCCACCATCGTAACCGGTCATGTTTCCACCTCCACCACCGCTTCTGCGGCAGTTGAGGCTGCGGAGGATGCGGTAGAAGCCGCGGAAGAAGCGGTAGAGGCTGCGGAAGAAACCGCCGAAGAGGTCGTAGAGGACGCTGAGGAAGCCGTGGAAGAGGCTGCCGATCAGGCGGAAGAGGTTGTAGAGGAAGCGGTAGAAGACGCTGAGTCCGCTGTAGAAGAAGCGGTGGAAGAAGTTACCGAGGATACGAACAACTAATTTTAGAACACGATAGATAAACAAACGCCCCGTTCCCAATTGGGAGCGGGGCGTTTGTTTATGCCTCAATGGCGGATTGCACAAACGAAAGCATCTCGTCGCGATCGATGCACTGCTCAAAGCGCGGGGTTTGGTTTCGCAAATCGGCGAGCGCTCTGGGAATGGGCTGCTTGGTGAGGGCATACAGCGCGTCCATACACGCCATGCCGCTCTCTGGCGTCTCCATATTCAGGGCGGAAAGCACGTCGCGCGAAAACTTGTAAGGCGACGCCGTGGAAAGTACCACCGCGCAGGTATCGTCGTCCGTCTCCGCGCGGTATTGCTCAAGCGCATTCCACGCCACGGCGGTGTGCGGATCGAGCAGATAACCCTCCTTTTCCCACACCGTGCGAATCGTCTGTTTCGCCATATCGTCGCTCGCGCAGTACCCCAAAAAGCGCTCGTTCATTTCCTTGCGCAGTGCGTCCGGAATTTGATACCAGCCCTGTTCGCTCAGTTCGTTCATCCAGCGTCTCACCTGCTCGGCATCCCTTTGCGCCAGCAGGTACAAATAACGCTCCAAATTGCTGGAAATCAGTATATCCATAGAGGGAGAAATGGTCTTCAAAAATTCACGCCTGCGGTCGTATTTTCCGGTACGGATAAAGTCGGTCAGTACGTTGTTTGCATTGGATGCGCAAATCAGCTTACCAATGGGCAACCCCATTCGGCGCGCAAACTCGCCCGCCAGTATATCGCCAAAGTTGCCTGTAGGCACTACAAAGTGCACCGGCGCGCCCAACACAATTTGTCCTGTAAGCACCAAATCCACATACGCCTTAAAATAATAGGCAATTTGCGGCGCGAGCCGACCAATGTTGATGGAATTGGCGCTGGAGAGCCTCGCCCCGCGCGCCGCGCTCCATCCCTCCGACTGATCGCTAGCGAATATCCGCTTTACGCCAGTCTGCGCGTCGTCAAAATTACCGCGAATGGCGCATACCTTCACATTATCGCCCTGCTGCGTCACCATCTGCATACGCTGCACGTCGGATACCCCGCCGTCGGGATAAAACACGACAATCTGCGTGCCATCCACATCGTGAAAGCCCTCGAGCGCAGCCTTGCCGGTATCGCCGGAAGTCGCCGTGAGAATGACGACCTTGTCCGAAACGCCCAGCCGCTTTCTGGATTCCACAATCAAATGTGGCAGCACTGAAAGCGCCACATCCTTGAAAGCGGAGGTCGGTCCGCGGAACAGCTCCAGCACGTAGGCATCCCCCACCCCCACCACGGGCGTTAGGTCCGCCGTTTCGAATTTATTCCGGTAAGCGCGCTGAATCAGCGCATCCATCTCGTCCTTGCCAAAATCGGGAAATACGCGGTCCATCACCCGCGATGATATGCGTATCGCCGAATCGAGCAATATATCCCGCGGAGAAATGCGCATCGCCGAAAAATCGTCGGGCATATACAGCCCGCCATCGGGCGCGATGCCCTTTAAAATCGCCTCCGCAGAAGTCTCGACAAAGTGATCGGAACGCGTGCTTACGTATTTCAAAGCGCTTCCCCCTTATACCTTAGAACTGATTTCATTATAGCAAAAACCGCTTTGTTGTCAAGAAAGGGGAAGTAATATCGCCAAAGCGAGCGCCATTCAACTTTCGATTTACCTGCTCTTCCTTCTCCCAATCCCAATATATAGTCGGCGTAAACGCCATAATAGCGGCACAAAGTTTTCAAATGCCGAATCGGTATTTTCATTCATTGCATTTTCATACCGCGAATATACCTATTGCGTGGTCGAAAGCGCGCGTGAAGGTAGATTGCTTGATATTGAATAGAGCTTTTCCGTATCACACCCATTCCAAAAAATTCCCACGCAATCAATCCATCAAATTCAATTTCTTTTCCATGCGCACGCAGCGAAACGTATCCCCTTCAAAATATGCTTCTCCACTCTCCGCGTAACCCAGTCCGCGATAGAACAATACCTTGTTGTCCCTGCTCTCCAGCACCGCTTGGCAAAAGCCCAGCTCCTTCGCCCAAGCCTCGCACGCCCGCACTAGCTGGGACCCAATGCCCCTGTGGCGGTATTCCGGAAGCACTACTATGCGTCCCAGCATAACGCGCTTTGAATCCAAGGCGTACATCCGCGCCGTGGCGATGGGAAAACCGTCGTCGAGCGCCAATATATAGCGCGTGTCCACCCCGTCGTGCTCGTCAAATTCGCGTTCCAGCGGAATATGGTGCTTTTTCGCCATCGCCTGTATGCGCACGTAATATGCGCCCGCGCGCTGGTATTCCTCAGCCGCCCGAATCCATTCCAGCATCTCTATCCCTTTCATCCTTCCGCCACGTTTTGCGACGCCTTATTCTTCCAAGCGCCGGAAATCAAATATGCTCCGCCAATGGCGAACGGCACCAGTCCCGCAAAGGCGTTGCCGTACCAGAAACCGGAAATGCCCCAATGAAAGGTCACTCCCAGCAGCAGCGCAAGCCCAATGCGGCACACAATGCCATCCAGCAGCGCAACCAGCAAATTGAGGCGCGAATTGCCCGATCCGTTGATCAACGCGAAGCTTGCGGGGCGCAGCGTTGCGCCCAAATACTGCACCATCGCCACCGGAATATAGGTCAGCGCCATGGTCAATACCGCCGGATCATCGGAGAACAATCCAAACAGCCACTCTGGGCGAAACGCCGTAACCAGAGCGAACACGCTGGAAGGTATAGCGACAATCCATATCGCGTGGTACACGATCTTTGGCACGCGCTTCACCTTGCCCGCGCCCAGCGCCTGCGAGGTCATCGCGCCGCCGGCGGAGGAGATCGCCTGCGATACCACGCCGATCATGCCCTCTAGCTTGCGTGCCACGCCCGTAACCGCCACCGCCACAGTGCCGTAGGCGTTCACGTAGGCGTTCACAAACAGCATGGAAAATGTGACTGCCGCCGACTGAATCACCATGGGAATGCCCAGCGACAGGAGCGGACCGATCACCGAACGATATATGCGAAAGTGCTTCGGCGCAAAGTCAAAGTGAATCTGCTCGCGGTTGCGGTACAACAGCCGCAGCGCAAATAGGAAGCTGACCGCCTGACCGATAACCGTCGCCAGCGCCGCGCCAATGGGACCCATGCCCATGGGACCTACGAACAGCACGTCCAGCGCCACGTTGATTAGCGAAGCGATGGCGATGAACTGAAACGGATGCTTCGAGTCCCCCATCCCTCTCAATATGGCGGAAACCAAATTGTAGCCGTATATGAATACTATGCCGTATACGCAGGTAATGCTGTACTGTCGGGTGTATTCCCATATTTCCTCAGGCGTATTCAGCCAACGAATCACGTCCTGATAGCTGAACAGAAATACCGCCATAATGATTAGCGCAAGGCTCATCAAAAGCGTAAACAGCGTACCGACCATCTCGCCGATCTTATCCTTGCGGTCCTCGCCCACGTAGCGGGATATCAGAATCTGCCCCGCGTTGGAAAAGCCCATCGCCACAAATGTAATCAGCTGCAGCACTTCGCCGCCGATGGATACCGCCGAAAGCCCCTCCGTTCCCACGAAGCGACCCACTACAATCATATCCACCATATTGTATACCATTTGCAATAGTCCCGATAGGAACAAAGGCAATGAAAAGCGCAGCAGCGTGCCCGGAACGCTCCCGCTCGTCAAATCCCGTATGATCGTTTGCTTCTTCTCCAAGGGCAATCTCTCCTTTACGGCGTTTGGTCGTCGGTTTTCATTATAGCTCAACTAATAAGCAAGTCAACGTATTTTTATAGGTGATGCGGTTATTCTTATCTACCTTCGGTCATTTTTCGCCTTATGGGAAGAATTGGGGCTTGAGAAACCGCGCTTACTCCGCGATAATAGTAGCATCACACTGAGGCGGCAAACCCACCGCCCCATATAGGAGCGTGAACCATGAGAAAAAGCGGCGTATTGATGCACATCACCTCGCTGCCTTCCGTCGGCGGCATAGGAACGCTGGGACAGGCAGCGTACGATTTTGTCGATTTCGTCCATTCCGCGGGTATGAATATTTGGCAGGTACTGCCGGTCGGACCCACGGGCTATGCGGAATCCCCCTATCAGAGTACTTCCACCTACGCGGGCAACCCGCTCATGATCGATTTTCCCCTTTTAGAGGCGGAGGGCATTTTGCCCAAGGGCAGCTATGAACCCCTGCCCAACGCCGAATTTGTCGATTTTGAGACGGTCAAGGCGCAGTCGTCAAAGCTTTTGACGCTCGCCTATCAAACCAGCTTCGATCGCCTAAAGGAGGCGTTCGAGGCGTTCCTCGCCGACCACGCGTGGGTCGGGGATTACGCGCTGTTCCTTTCCATCAAGGAAAAGTTCGATCAGGTTTCATGGATGGAATGGCCCGACGAAGATATTCGCCTGCGCAAACCCGAGGCGGTGCGCAAGTATTCCGAGGCGCTTTCCGAACGCGTGCGCTATTTCAGCTTTGCTCAGTTTTTATTCTTCCGCCAGTGGAACGCGCTGCACGACTACGCGCGCGCAAAGGGCGTGGAGCTGATGGGCGATATGCCGATCTACGTCGCGGAGGATTCCGCCGATGTGTGGCTCAATCCGGAGCTTTTCGAGCTGGATGAGGACTGCCGTCCCATCCGCATCGCGGGCGTGCCGCCGGAT
>JAFUAR010000056.1 GCA_017460585.1 Clostridia bacterium | reverse complement strand
CGTGGAGAGCACCTCGCCCTTGCGAAACGGCAGGCGTTGGGCGCTGCGCATGCGTATGGCGTTTTCGGTTTGCTCCAGCGTGGGGTAAATCCAGCCGCCCAGCTCAAAGCGGAATTCGCGGGCGCGCACGGCTTCCGTTATATCGCGCAGGGTCTGAACCGCCCCGCGGGCGATCTGGTCGCAGGCGGTGTAGTAATCGGCATACGCAGTGTACGCGCCGCCCTCCTCTACCATAATGCGGCGCATCTCTCCCGCCGAGTTGCGTTTGTTTTGCACCGTAAGGCGCAGGTATTGCCCGGGCGATACCGCCAGCGTGAGCGAGGGACTGGCGGATACCTCGCGGCGCAGGAAATTCTGCTCCTCGTCGTATACCGCCACGCGGTGGGTCGCCGTGCCGCTGTGCTCCACGTTGGTAATGGTCACGCGCGTGGAGGCGAGCGGAATGAACTGCGAAAGGTCGTACATTTCACCGTCCAGCAGGTTGCCGGAGGCGTCGATCCACTTGCCGGTCAGGTTGGTTTCCGCGTTGTACAGGTTGCGCCCGTAGGGCGCGCGCAGCGGGGCGATGGCGTCGCCCGTGGCGCGGGCGTCCGCCGCCTTGTCCGCCTGCGTGAGCGTATCATCCAGCTCGATCAGCGTGTAGCCGTCCAGCCGGTCAAGTCCCGCCTCCAGCCGCGTAATCTGCCCAAGCAGCGTATCGAGCGAGGGCACCGCGCCGCCGCCGTTGATGAAATCGTCGCCCAGCGCGCCGCGCACCTGAAACAGGCAGTCCGCGAGCGTCATGGCGGCGCTGGCGCTCGTTAAGCGCATGGCGGCGCGCAGGGGTCCGGATATCGCGCAGCACTCCGCCGAGAGCGCCACCTTGCACACGTTGCCCGCGATGACCCCGCGCTGTACCACGGTCTTGCCGTCGGCGCGCATAAAGTAGGCGGATACGCTGCCGTCGCTCAGGTCGGCGGGCGCGCCGTCCTCCAGCACGGTCACCTCCCATATGTGACCGGAACTGTCGCCGGGCAGTATTAAATCGTCCGGTCGCGTTTCTCCTATCCGCGCGCCGCACTTTTCCAAGCGCACGGTCTGCCGAATTCTCCATGGACGCATTGTCTCATTCCTTTCTTATTCGTCCCATCCGTCGCCCACATACAGGCGCTCCATCCGTTCGGTCAGTGCGTTGAACACCGTGCCGGTTACGCGCAGCGTTTCGCGCACGCCCAGCAACTCGTCTATGACCGTAACCGTGTCGAACAGGTGCACGCCGCGCGCCGCGTCCGGCTCCTGCAGGTCTACATAGTCTATTTCCATGCCCCGCCGCGGCAGATCGATGCCGGCGTCGAACTCCGCGCGCGCCGCGTCGGTGAGCGCGTGGTATACGTACTCCGCGTCGGGGTAGGGTCCCTCCGGATCCTCCTGAATGGCGTATTGGCGCACCGCCACGCGTTCAAAGGGGTAGCGCGCTCTATACGGCGAGTGCACCGGAGGCGCGGCGAGGGGTTCGCCGTGGCGGTCGAGCCCCACGGGCAGCAGCGTGAGGATGAGCTGGGAGGCGTCCTCGTTGGTCACCATGCCCGCCAAATTCTTGCCGCGCCGAATCACTATCCCCGCGCCGCGCTCCTTCGCGGGCAGCAGGTAGATATTGAAGTTATCGCGAAACAGCTGCGCGCCGGTCGCGGGCAGCGCGCCGTTTTTGCCCAGCAGAATTTCCACAAAGGAGCGGTAGGAGTAGTCGGCGGGCGCGAGCATACCGATTTCCTCGGGGATGATGAGCGCGTGCGCGGGCGCGGCGAACAGCGCGTGTTCG
>JAFUAR010000055.1 GCA_017460585.1 Clostridia bacterium | reverse complement strand
CTGTTTCTTTGGGGGAAGTACGATCAACGCGCGCATAGATCGCGATAGAAGCTCATTACGGGCAGGCGGAAGAATACGCGCACGGCTGCGTCAGAGCGCTTGCCGCTTTTATGGCGCGGGTCGAGCGCGCCGTCGTCTTTGGCGTTGCGGTTCATCATATCTGCACGATAATTGGCGTTATTTAATAGAGAAACAGTAAACATTTTTCAACCTCCGTGGTTTGCACATATTGTCCTTTCGACGCATTTAGAATACCACTTTGGAAGAAAATAATATAGCAAATTCAATTGTTTTATATCAAAATAAAACGGTTATTCAGCGGACTGGGCGTATTCTCTGGGACTCATGCCCACAATTTCGCGAAAGCGGCGGGAGAAGTAAAGCTGATCCTCGTAGCCGACCGACGCTGCAACCGCCTTGATGCTCATGCTGCGCCGCCGAAGCAGCATACACGCCTGCCGCATACGCACCTGCGTGAGCACATCCACGGGCGACAGGCGGAGCTGTTCGCGAAATAGCCGATAGAGTCGGCTGCGGCTGAGTCCCACGTGCCGCGCAATGTCCTCCACGCTGATGGAAAGCGCGTAGTTGCCCTGTATGAATTCCACCGCGCGGTTGACGCTCTCGCTGCCCGGGTGCGTTGGGCGAAGCGTCCGGTCGCGAATCAATATGCCCAGTAAGCGGTACATCCCGCCGGTCATGAAGGCGTTTTGCTCCGGTCGGTTGCCGCCCGCTTCGTATATGGCGGTCATTTCATCCGCAATTTGCATACTCGCGCCGTGCAGTACGAGCCGACCATCCGCGAAATCCGTCTGACCGAGCAGCATACCCGCTTCGCTTCCGTAAAAGCCCGTCCAGCGGTATTCCCATGGGTGAACGTCGTCCGCGCGATAAAATATGGTCTCGTCGGGAGCGGCGAGGAATAGGTCGCCCGCGCCGAGCGCATGGGTCTGCTCTCGACAGATCAGTATGCCCTCGCCGCGCACTACGTAATGCAGCAGGTAGTGGTCGCGCACGCCCGGTCCCCAGCTATGCCCGGGCTGACAGCGCTGCACGCCCGCGCTCACTACGGTCAGCGCACCGGGCGTGCGCTCGGGACGGCGGTACGAATACTTGTATTCCATGCATGAACACCTCGTTGCCATTATAACGCCAAATGCACTATTGCGCAACATAAATCCATATTATAGGCGCATTTCTGTATTGCGCTTTTGCCAACGTTTCGCTACAATACATATAGAAAACAGCGAGGAGGCGCGCGATATGAAGGTACTGGTAACGGGCGGAGCGGGCTACATTGGCAGCCACACTGTGGTGGAGCTGCTGAACGCAGGACATGAAGTGGTTATCGTGGATAATTTTGTCAATTCCAAGCCGGAAGCGCTGGATGCGATTCGCACCATTACGGGCAAGACGTTTGACTTTGTGGAAGCCGATCTGCGCGATCGCGCGGCGATGAAGCGCCTGTTTGACGAACACCCCGTGGATGCGGTCATTCACTTCGCGGGACTCAAGGCGGTGGGCGAGTCGGTGCAAAAGCCGCTGGAATACTACGACAATAATCTGGGCGGGTTCTTCGTATTGGCGGAAGAGATGCGCGCGCACGGCGTGAAGCGCATCGTGTTCTCATCCTCCGCTACGGTGTACGGCATGAACAATCCCGTGCCCTTCCGCGAGGAAATGCCCACCTCCGCGACCAACCCCTACGGCTATACCAAGGTGATGATCGAGCAGATGCTGCGCGATATCGCCCATGCGGACGAGACGTTCAGCGCGGTACTGCTGCGCTATTTCAACCCCATCGGCGCGCATATCAGCGGATTGATCGGCGAGGATCCGAACGGCATTCCCAACAACCTGCTGCCCTATGTGGCGCAGGTGGCGGCGGGCAAGCTGCCGCAGCTGACCGTGTTCGGCAATGATTACGATACGCCGGACGGCACGGGTGTGCGCGATTACATTCACGTGGTCGATCTGGCGCTGGGACACTTAGCGGCGTTGGAGTACGCGGCGGAGCACACGGGCGCGGAGGCGGTCAATCTGGGCACCGGACGCGGCACCAGCGTGCTGGAAATTGTGAAGGCGTTCGAAAAGGCGAGCGGACGCCCGGTGCCCTATCGCATCGCGCCGCGCAGGGCGGGCGACATCGCCACCTGCTACGCCGATACCAGCAAAGCGGCGGAGCTGTTCGGCTGGAAGGCGGAGCGGGATATCGACGATATGTGCCGCGACGGCTGGAACTTTGCCAAAACTCGCTACAACGCGTAATGCAACATCTATATCGGGCGATACGGCGGCGTTTGCCGCCGTATCGCCTAATTATAGGCTGAACAATACGGTGCGTTCGCGGCGAATTGTTTGCCTATCGTGAGCGCATAAACAAGACTTTAATCAGCATAAATATGCAGGAAAGCGAAGCCGGCGGCGGTGTGGACGCTCATAGACTTTGCATGAACCCAAACTCAAAATCTTCATTATACGCGTAAAACGGCGCGAACCCCGCCGTTATTTCGCTAAATTTGGAAAATGAGGCTTCAAAAACTTCACACTTTACAAAATAACCAAAAATGCGCATAAAAGCGCGGCTTTGCGCCTTGACATTTTCTGCGATAAAATGTATAGTATGGGGTAACATTCGGAGCCACTGGTAAACGGGTTCGGATGCAAGAATAGGGAGGTAATGAAATATGAAGTTCAACAAGGCTCTCGTATCCCTTCTGTTGGCGCTGGTCATGCTGATGACCGTGTCTTCCTTCGCTCTGGCGGACGAAGCGCTGAAGATCGGCGTAATCGGTCCCTTCACCGGCGCGGCCGCGATTTACGGCAATGCCTGCCGCTACGGCGCTCAGGTTGCCGCGGACGAGATTAACGCGCAGGGCGGCTTGCAGATTGAGCTGCTGGCGGAAGACGATGAGCACGACCCCGAGAAGTCCGTGAACGCGTACAACAGCGTGCTGGACAAGGGCGCTCAGATGATCGACGGCACCACCACTACCACTCCCTGCATCGCCGTTGGCGCGCAGGCGAATGAAGACCGCGTGTTCATGCTGACCCCCTCCGCTTCCTCTATGGACGTGGTCAACGGCAAGGACAACGTATATCAGGTGTGCTTCACTGATCCCGCGCAGGGCACCGCTTCCGCGGCGTACATCAACGAGAAGGCGCTGGGCACCAAGATCGCCATCATCTACAACAACGCGGACGCGTACTCCACCGGCATTTACCAGACCTTCGTAGACGAGGCCGCGACGCTGGGCATGGAGATTGTTTCCGAAACTACCTTCACCGATGAGACCACCGACTTCTCCGTGCAGGTGACTGCCGCGAAGGATGCGGACGCCGATTTGGTGTTCCTGCCCATCTACTACACTCCCGCTTCCATGATTCTGAAGACCGCTAAGGATATGGACTATGCGCCCATCTTCTTCGGCGTAGACGGCATGGACGGCATTCTGACCATGGAAGGCTTCGACGCTTCTCTGGCTGAGGGCGTATTCATGCTGACCCCCTTCGCCGCGGACGCGGACGACGAGCGCACCCAGACCTTCGTGGCTTCCTACGGCGCGCTGACCGACGGCGAAATCCCGAACCAGTTTGCGGCGGACTCTTACGACGTTATCTACGCGCTGTACGAGGCTTCCGTGGCGGCGGGCATCACTGGCGACACCCCCTATGACGAAGCGTGCGAGCTGCTGATTGAGCAGTTTAAGACCTTGGAGGTTTCCGGTCTGACCGGCAACATGACTTGGTCTGAGGACGGCACCGTAACCAAGATCCCGACCTCCGTCGTGATCCATGACGGCGCTTACGTGGCGTACGCCGACTAATTCAAACGAAACGGTTCCGCTCGCCCTCGCTATAACGGGGGCGGGCGGGTCCGCCCATCGTGAGGTAACCAACGATTTTCAGCAAAGGCTGCTGATGATCGTTGGTTACCTTGAATCTGTTTCAAGAGGAGTTGGAATTGATGGTTTCATTCCTGCGTTTTTTCATTAACGGCATCAGCTTGGGCAGCGTATACGCCATCATCGCGCTGGGCTATACCATGGTGTACGGCATTGCCAAAATGCTGAACTTTGCCCATGGCGATGTCATCATGGTCGGCGCATACGTGTCCTTCTGCGCGATGCAGTATTTGCAGCTGCCTCCGGCACTGTCTGTATTGTGCGCAATGGTGGTTTGCACGGTGCTGGGCGTTATTATCGAAGGACTGGCGTATCGCCCGCTGCGTCAGGCGGCTTCCCTGGCGGTGCTCATTACCGCCATCGGCGTGAGCTATTTCCTGCAAAATATGGCGCTACTGATCTGGAGCTCCAACCCCAAGGTCTATCCTTCCGTGTTCAGCGTGGGCGCCATTCGCCTGTTCGATGGGGAGCTGCTCATCACCTCTGAAACGCTGCTGACCATATTTGCCAATATCGTCATTATGATCGCGCTCACGTTGTTTACAGGGCGTACGAAGGTGGGCAAGGCGATGCGCGCCGTGTCCGAGGATAAGGGCGCTGCGGAGCTCATGGGCATTAACGTGAACCGCACCATATCGCTGACCTTTGCCATTGGCTCTGCGTTGGCGGCGATTGCGGGCGTATTGCTGTGTTCCGCGTATCCCACACTGCAGCCCACCACGGGTTCCATGCCCGGCATTAAGGCGTTTACCGCGGCGGTGTTCGGCGGCATCGGCTCCATTCCCGGGGCGATGATCGGCGGACTGCTGCTGGGCGTGATCGAGATACTGGGCAAGGCGTATGTCTCCACTGAGCTGGGCGACGCGCTGGTATTCGCCGTGCTGATCATCGTGCTGCTGTTCAAGCCCTCCGGTCTGCTGGGCAAACCGGTGCATGAGAAAGTGTGAGGTGGCGGAGATGAAGCTGAAAAAGAATACCATCAACAATCTGATCACCTATATCATGGTTATAGCGGCGTTCCTGCTGTGCCAGTGGATGCTCGCTTCGGGTAAAATGACCCGCTCACTCAAGGGTCAGCTCATTCCCATTTGCGTGTATATCGTTATGGCGGTATCGCTCAATCTGGTGGTGGGCATTTCCGGCGAGCTCAGCTTGGGACATGCGGGCTTCATGTCCGTGGGCGCGTTTTCGGGCATCGTTATGTCGGCATGGCTGGCGGGAGCCTTCCAGATGGAGAACGAAATCGTGCGCCTGCTGCTGGCGATGGCGTGCGGCGGCGTGTTCGCGGGCATCGCGGGCGTGCTTATCGGCATACCGGTGCTGCGGCTGCGCGGCGACTATTTGGCGATCGTTACGCTGGCGTTTGGCGAGATTATTCGCAACATTATGAATTGCCTGTACTTTTCGCTGGACGGCAGCCGCATTCGCATATCGTTCAACAACCCCAATCTGCCGGGTACGATATTGATCAACGGACCCGCGGGCGCCGCGGGCGTGGATAAGATATCCACGTTTGGCATGGGTTTTGCGCTCATACTGTTTTCGCTGTTTGTGGTGCTCAATCTGGTCAACAGCCGTTCGGGTCGCGCCATTATGGCAATTCGCGACAACCGCATTGCGGCGGAGGCGATGGGCATTAACGTGACCAAATACAAGATGATGGCGTTTGTGACCTCCGCGGTGCTGGCGGGTATGGCGGGCGCGCTTTACGGATTGAATTTCTCCACCATTACCGCGTCCAAGTTCAAGTTTGATACTTCCATACTGGTGCTGGTATTCGTGGTTCTGGGCGGCATTGGCAACATTCGCGGTTCCATTATCGCGGCCACGCTGCTGACCATACTGCCGGAGCTGCTGCGCGCGTTCAATGATTACCGTATGCTGGTATACGCGATCGTGCTGATTCTGGTAATGCTGATGACCAACAACCCGACGATGCGGGCGTTTTTCGAGCGGCTCAGACCTAAGCGCTCCAAGGGTGAACCGACGGCAAAGGAGGGTGAATCGGCATGACGCAGAGACAGAATGAGAAAACCAGAATGGTTCCGGTGCCGACCTACGCCATTGTGCCGGAGCGAGATGTAGACAAGCGCCCCGTGCTGGAGGCGCGGCATCTGGGCATTGAATTCGGCGGCTTGAAGGCGGTTGAGGATTTCAACATGATCGTGGGTCGCACGGAGATCGCGGGGCTCATTGGTCCCAACGGCGCGGGCAAGACTACGGTGTTCAACCTGCTGACCAAGGTGTACCAGCCCACTTCCGGTACCATTCTAATCGACGGCAAGGACACGGCGGGCATGAATACCGTGCAGGCGAACAAGCTTGGCATCGCGCGCACCTTCCAGAATATTCGCCTGTTTTCGAATATGTCGGTAGAGGATAACGTGCGCATCGGTTTGCACAATCAGGTGAAGTACGGTATGTTCTCCGGTATTTTCCGCCTGCCCGCGTACTGGAGGCAGGAAAAGCGCCAGCATGAGCAGGCGCTGGAGCTGCTTTCCATATTCGATATGCAGGATATGGCTTCCGTAAAGGCGGGGTCGCTGCCCTACGGCGCGCAGCGTAGGCTGGAGATCGTGCGCGCGTTGGCGACCAATCCGCTGCTTTTGCTGCTGGACGAGCCTGCGGCGGGTATGAATCCGCACGAAACGGAAGAGCTCATGGAGAATATCATCAAAATTCGCGATAAGTTCCAGATCGCGGTCATGCTCATTGAGCACGATATGAATTTGGTCATGGGCATTTGCGAAGGCATCTGCGTGCTGAATTACGGCAGAATCATCGCCAAGGGCACTGCGGAGGAAATTCAATCCAACCCAACCGTCATAGAAGCCTATCTGGGCAAGCGAAAGGGGGCTTGAGGAATGAGCCTTCTGAAGGTGGACGATATCCACGTATACTACGGCAACATTCATGCCATTAAGGGCATTTCCTTCGAGGTCAACGAAGGCGAGATCGTTACGCTGATCGGCGCGAACGGCGCGGGCAAATCCACTACGCTGAACACCGTGGCGGGTCTGCTCAAGCCCAGAAGTGGTTCCGTCACGTTCGACGGCAGGAATATGCTGGGCGTTCCGGCGAGCAAGGTGGTTTCGCTGGGCATGGCGCTTTGTCCGGAGGGACGCCGCGTATTCCAGCAAATGACCGTGCGCGAGAACTTGGAAATGGGCGGTTATACGCGCCCGAATACCGAGATTGAGCCTTCGCTGGAGGATGTGTTCAAGCGCTTTCCGCGCCTCAAGGAGCGCGAAAAGCAGGTTGCGGGCACGCTTTCCGGCGGCGAGCAGCAGATGCTGGCGATGGGACGCGCGCTGATGAGCAAGCCGAAGCTGCTGATGCTGGACGAGCCCTCCATGGGTTTGGCGCCCATACTGGTGGAGCAGATTTTCGATATTATATCTGAACTGCATCAGGCGGGCACAACCATACTGCTGGTGGAACAAAACGCGCAGATGGCGCTTTCTATTGCAGATAGGGCATACGTGCTGGGCACGGGGCGCATTTCCATGTCCGGACCCGCACAGGAAATTCTGGCGGATGACCGCGTGCGCGCGGCGTATCTGGGCGGCTAAAGAAAAAAAGCATACTCGGTTCTATGAAACCGCAATCAAGGGCATTCCGCTGTGGAAAAGAGCGGAATGCCCTTTGGGATTTATGGAAGAAAGGCGAATATTGAAGAGCGGGACTATGCAATTTAGCACAGTCCCGCTGCGTATATCGGATTTAACCGTTACGCCAGATCGCTTTCATTGAACGGATCGCCGCAGTTGGGGCAGAATTTCGGGGGATTCGCGGGGTCCTCCGGCGTCCAACCGCACTTGTCGCAGCGGAACAGCTTGGGCTTTTCGGGGCGCGGCTTTCCACAGTTGGGGCAGAATTTGCCAGTGTTGGTCTGTCCGCATTCGCAAACCCAGCTGTCTTCGTTGGAGACCGGCGTCGTTTCTGCGGGCGCTTCCGGCTTCGCCGCGCCGCAGGAAACGCAGAATTTGCCAGCGTTGACTTGACCGCAGCTGCAGGTCCATTGGTCTTCGATGTTCGCGGTGTTGAGCGTGGGGTCGACGATGGGCGTTTCTACCTGAATCGCGGCGGGGGCGGCGGTCAGGGCGTTGACGAGCTCAAGCGCCTGATTTTCCCAATCGCGGTATTCCTGCGAACCCTGACGTTCGGGACGCGCATCCGTCAGCTCAAAGCGGATTTCCGTGAACCATGGCATATCCACATGGAGCTGAATATCGAATTCGTAGGTGTAGCGGTAGCGCGGAGGGTTGTAGCTCACGTTGCGTCCGTCCGGACCGCGGTGGTACACCTCGGTGCGGTGCTCCTGTACGCTTGGCGCGCAGTCGATCACGCGGTTGAGGGGAATCAGATCGGGGTTCTCCTCGCGCCAGTTTCTGGAGCGGCTGAGGAAGAACTTGCCCGCGTTATCGTCGATATAGACCTTCATGTTGGTGCCGAATACGCGGGTGGGATGAATGTTCGCCAGCTCGGCGAAATTATTGCGCCGCCACGCAATCTGTTCCTGAACTTCCGCCACGGTGGATTGGCGGCGTTCGGAAAAGAACGGCGAGAGCAGCGAAGCGCAGTTCTTGCACATATTGCCGTCCTCGAGCTTGCGGTTGCCCAACATACCAATATCGTTACCACAGATTGCGCAGGACTTTTTATCAAACAATCCGAACAGTGCCATACAATGGTCCTCCTTGTGTGGATTTTTTCTGCATATATCATAACATATTTTTAGCTGATATTCAATCAAAAATACAAAAAGAAGGTGCGGATTTGGCACTTTTTTGACACGGTGGCGCTCAATGAGCGTGATAAACTACTTTATAAAGGGATATTTTGCGCGCGCTTGAACTACGGAGGGCGATCTTGCGCCGATATTCAGCTTTGGTATGCGAACGAAAGAAAATCGGGCGATTCGGGCGTAGAAAAGCGCATGGAAAGCGGAGAAGCGGGAGAGTCCTGTGGTAAGTCCCACTCCTGAATCCCACTCTGGAAGTTACTTTGGGAATTTAGTCGCGGGGGAATTCAATGTCAAATTTATAATAATACATTGCGAGTTGAAGGAATCGATGTTATAATAAAAAAGTAATGTTAATGGAGGCTGAAGCTATGAAAAGCGTGAGCAACCATCGGTTATGGAGGGTATTCCTGCTGGTGGGTTTAATGTGGATTGCGGCGGCGGTTTCGGCGCACGCATCCTCCGATACGGCGGTTTGGCCCGAGCATCCGGGCACCGATATGCAGGTGGACGGCAATCTCATTATCGATTGCAGCCATATGGACGAGGGCTATTTCATGGCCTGCGTATCCTCCGCCTCGAGCAATCGCATGAAGCTGCGCGTGACCATTAACGGCGGGCAGCTCATGTATGATTTAAACAATACCGGCGAATACGAGGCGTTCCCGCTGCAATTCGGTTCGGGCAGCTACAAGGTAGAGCTGTTTGAAAACGTCAAGAGCAACAAGTACTCCGCCGAGGGCGGTGTGACTCTATCGGCACAGCTCAGCGATCCGAACGCCGCGTTTCTGGTGCCCAACCAGTACGTGAGCTATAGCGTGGATTCGCAGACCGTGGCAAAATCCGACGAAATCACGGCGTCGCTGAGCTCTCCCAAGGAGATTTACGACGCGGTGTGCAGCTTCATGACCAGCGAATTCAGCTACGATTTCGTGCGCGCCAGCACCATTTCCTCCGGCGCGCTGCCGGAGGTGGACCCCTGCTACGACAAGCGCAGCGGCATTTGTCAGGATCTCTCCGCGGTGATGATCTGTATGCTGCGCGTACAGGGTATTCCCTCCAAACTGATGATCGGCTACGCCGACCAATACTATCACGCGTGGACGGTATCGGTGGTGAACGGGGAGGAGATATTCTTCGATCCCACGGCGGCAATCGGCGCGCTAAACGCCAAGAAATATCAAATAGAACGTTTTTATTAGTGCGGATGAAAACCATACAATACTTTAGGGGGTTTGGATTATGGCGGCTAAAGGAAAAAAGGCAGTTTCCTCTTCGGAGCTTTCCAGCTTTTGCAGTCAGGTAGCGCTTATTTTGAGCGCAGGTCTTCCGCTGTATGACGGCATGGAGACGCTGGCGGAAACGACTAAGGGCACGGAGTACGCCGACCTGTACCTGAGCGCGAGCAAGGGCGTGAATGAGACCGGCTCGCTCTATCAGGCGTTGCAGCAGGACGATCGCTGGCCGACCTATCTGGTGGAGATGACGGGCATTGGCGAGCAGACCGGTCAGCTGGAAAGCGTGATGAACGGACTTTCCGAGTATTACGCCCGTGAGGATCGCATTCGTTCCTCCGTGATAAATGCCATTACGTATCCGCTGGTGCTGGGCGTAATGCTGGTGCTGATCATCGCCATTATGCTGTGGAAGGTACTGCCCGTATTCCAGCGCGTGCTCAACAGCATGGGCGCGGAGCTGTCGCGTTCGGGCAGCGCGTTAATGAGCCTCGGCTCCACCATCGGCTGGGTGGTGCTGGTGCTGGTGGGCATTGTGGTGCTGGCGGTGGTGGTTTGCGCCCTGCTGCTCAAGACCAATGCGCGCGAAGGCGTGCTCAAGCTTGTACGCCGCCTGTTCCCGCCGGTGCGTATGCTGAGCCTGAAGCTTTCCTCTTCCCGCGTGGCGAGCGTGCTTTCTATGATGCTGTCCAGCGGTTTCCCCACCGGTGAAGCGATGCGGCTCATGCCCTCCATACTCTCCGATGGCGAAGCGGCGGCAAAGGTCAAGGGCATTCATAACGACTTGGAAAGCGGCGTGGCGTTTGCGGACGCGATGGCTTCCTCTAAGCTGTTCGATGGGCTGCACGAGCGCATGATTCGCATGGGCGTTGCCGCTGGTCGCGAGGATCAGGTCATGGCGAAGATCGCCGATATTTACGAAGAGCAGGTGGAAGACGGCATTTCCCGTATGGTCGCCATTATTGAGCCTACACTGATTGCGCTGCTCTCCATTGTAATTGGCGCGATACTGCTGTCTGTAATGCTGCCGATGGCGGGCATTTTGACCAGCATGATTTAACGGACGACGCTTTGGAAGGAGACGATGGCGATGGCATATCGCAGAGAGCTGGCAGTGGTGCTGCTGATTGTGCTGCTGCTCACGGGCGTATGGCTGCTGGTATCGCGCATTGAATCGGCGAACGACGGCGCGCAGACCCAGTTTGTGCAGGACGCCGTGCGCAACGCCGCGTTGACCTGCTACGCCGTGGAGGGCGCGTATCCGGAGGATTTGGAGTACCTGCGCGCGCACTACGGTTTGGCATATGACGAATCGCGGTACTACGTAAATTACGATGCGTTCGCCTCCAATCTGGTGCCGGAGATTACCGTAATAGAAGTGGGGGCGAGCCGATGAATCGCGCAAGGAGAAGCGTAGAGCACGGTATGCAGGGCGTATTCGTGTTCGTGCTGCTGGGCTTGTTCGCGCTCATG
>JAFUAR010000054.1 GCA_017460585.1 Clostridia bacterium | reverse complement strand
GTTTGTCGACGTAGTAAAACCATTTCTCTATGGCATTGCGCTGGCATTCGTGCAATATCCCATTGTGAAACGCCTCGATCGAGCGCTGGGAAAGGTTTTTTCGCGCAAAAAACCGCATCCACGCCTGTGCCGCGGCATCAGCGCCACCATATCACTCCTCCTGCTGCTCGCATTTGTATCTTCATTTATGGCGATACTGCTGCCACAGCTGATCACTTCCGTGCGCCAATTGTTCGGCGCCATCAATCGCTTTTTGCAAAGTCAATCCGACGTAGTCAACGATTATTTGGAACAATACGATCTGAGCTTTATTTCGCTGGACGGCACGCAGCTGGTCATCGCATGGGAAGAGCTAATCGGTCAGGTGACCAATTACGGAGATACCGCCATCAATATGCTGATGAGCTTCTCTACCACCATCTCTTCCACGCTGTACAACACATTTTACCAGCTGATCATGGCCGTCATCTCCGCATTCTATTTCCTAATGGAAAAGGAACGCTGCTGCGCCCACGGCAAGAAGCTCTGCTATGGTTTATTCAAGCGCGATTTTTCCGAAACGCTCATATTCTGGACAAGGCGCGCGAGCCAGATTTTCGCCGGCTTCATTACCGGAAAGCTCATCGATTCGCTCATTATAGGCGTGGTATGCTACGTCATGATGCTGTTGTTCCGCTTTGACTACGCGCTGCTCATCAGCGTTATTATCGGCATCACCAATATTTTACCATTCTTTGGTCCCTTCATCGGCGCGGTTCCGAGCATATTGATTCTGCTCATCGTCAATCCCACCAGCGCCATATGGTTTGCGATATTCATTATCATATTGCAGCAGATTGACGGCAACATCATTGGACCTTTGATTTTGAAGGATTACGTAGGGATGTCGCCGCTGTGGATACTGATCTCCATCGTCATTGGCGGCGGACTGTTTGGCTTTATCGGTATGCTGCTCAGCATTCCCACCTTCTCGCTGCTGTACGCCATAGTGCGCACCGTAATCGAGCGGCGACTCACCCAAAAGGGAATGCCCACCGCTTCCTCCTATTACCAGAGCGAGGAATATTTGGAGAAAAACAAATGATCCATCCGGAATTTATACGCCAAATGGAAGCGATGCTGGGAGACGATACGCCCGCCTTTCTTCAATCGCTCGACCAGCCTGCGGCGTGCGCGCTGCGCGTCAATGACTTACGAAACGCGGCCTCTGTCCACAGCATTCCCTTTGTAGATACACGCGTTCCTTGGAGCATAGACGGCTATTATATCCGCCCCGATGCGCGCCCTGGTTCCGACCCCGCGCACGCGCTGGGCGCGTATTACCTGCAGGAAGCCAGCGCGATGCTTTCCGTTCAGGTTCTCGACCCTAAACCCAATGAGCGCATATTGGACCTATGCGCCGCTCCCGGGGGAAAGTCTACCCAGATTGCCGCGCGGATGATGGGAAGCGGTCTGCTCGTGTCCAACGAACCCGTACCCAGCCGCGCCAAGCTTTTGCGGGAAAATTTAGAGCGTATGGGCGCGATCAACGCCGTCGCAGTCAACGCCTATCCGCAGCAGCTGGCTAAGCAATGGGGCGCGATTTTCGACGCGGTGCTGGTAGACGCCCCTTGCTCCGGCGAGGGAATGTTTCGCAGAGAGCCCGCCGCACGGGAGGAGTGGAACCCCACCGCTCCGGAAGGCTGCGCGCGGCGTCAGGCGGAAATACTGGATTCCGCCGCGCAGCTGGTTCGTTCGGGCGGACGTTTGGTATATTCCACCTGCACGTTTAACCGCCTGGAAAACGAAGAGAACATCGCCGCGTTTCTGAAACGCCACCCTGAATTCGAACCGGAGGATTTCGAGATCGAGGAAATCGGCGCTTCCGTAAACGGAACCATTCGCATTTGGCCGCACCGCGCAAGGGGCGACGGGCATTTTGCCGCGCGATTGATCAAACGAGGTGGGGAAGCAGCGAAGATTCAGAGCGCTAAAATGCCATCCGCAAAAACGCGGGAAATTCTCTCCCTGATCGACGCGCTGGAAAACGACATATGCCGCATTCCGGAACCGCTGCGCGGCGGCGCACCCATACGGCAGGGCGATTACATTCATATGCTGCCGGAAAACACGCCCAATTTAAACGGTATTAAGGTGGTTAAACCCGGTTTATGCCTTATGAAGATAGGGCGCAGCCATATTCAGCCCATGCCCGCGTTGGCGCGCGCCAGCGCTAGTGCAGGCGAGGAATGGCTCGCGACGCCCCGAAGAAGCATGGAAATTGACGACGCTCTGCTTCGCAGAATGCTCGCGGGAGAAAAGCCCAAACTCAGCGCAAAAGAATCGGGATGGACGCTGCTTACCTGGAAAGGGCTGCCATACGCTTTCTGCAAAATGTTGAAGGAAGTTTAGGTATACCGGCGAAACGCTGTTTTGCACCGTTCATTCACCGGTTATGCACAGCTTTTCAACAGTACAATTCTTTGACAAAAGGCGCTCTCCTCTTGCATTTTAGCGGCTTGTTTGCTACAATACCTGAAGTTATCCACAATCCCACAGCGTTTTCCACAAGAAGGCGTTGTGGAAAACTTTGAACGCCTCGGAGGATTGAAACGCCATGAATTACACGCCGGAACAGGAAGAACTGTGGGAGCACTCCGTCGAAACCTTTCGCGCGAATATGTCCGCTCCCGCTTTCGATATGTGGATCCGTCCGCTCAAACTGTACGGCGTAACGGAAAACGAAGTGCTGGTCACCATTGACGATCCAAAGACCCCCTTAGAGGTCGCCCGACATATGCTGCCCAGATTCAGCACGTATTTGCAGGCGGATTTTGGCAAAAACTATAAAATACGACTGCTCGATCCAAACGAGCTCGACCGCCGCCGTCAGGTCATTCAGCAAACCATGCTGAACCCGCGCTACACGTTTGAAAAATTCGTGGTTGGCGGTTCGAACAATCTAGCGTACGCCGCCTCTCTGGCCGTCGCGGAGCAACCGAGCGAAGCCTACAATCCGCTGTTCATTTATGGAGATGTGGGACTCGGCAAAACGCACCTAATGAACGCCATCGGCAACTATATATTGGAGCGCAATCCCATGGCGGAAGTAATGCTGACCACTTCGGAGCGCTTCACCAATGAATTGATCGAAAAAATACTGACCCATCAGGGCGGCGAATTGCGCAACAAAATGCGCAATGTAGACGTGCTGATGGTCGACGACATCCAGTTTCTCGCCAAGACCACGGT